>DATKUS010000262.1:0-8623 GCA_035530535.1 Bacteroidales bacterium | reverse complement strand
CTTAAGAACATGATGCCTGCTGATGAGATCAATCCTTATGCCATCCGCGTTGTCTCAGACATTCTTGAATCAAACGGATCATCATCAATGGCAACTGTTTGCGCAGGCACGCTGGCACTGATGGATGCAGGCATAAAGATTGCCAAACCAGTCTCGGGAATAGCAATGGGTCTTATCACCGATAAGGATGGTAAAAAGTTTGCAGTCCTCTCTGATATCCTGGGTGATGAAGATCATCTTGGTGATATGGACTTTAAAGTGACAGGCACGCGTGATGGCATCACCGCAACACAGATGGATATAAAAGTTGACGGCCTCTCCTTTGAGGTTCTGAAACAGGCTCTGGACCAGGCCCGCAAGGGAAGACTTCATATTCTAGATATAATGGAGCAGACGATAGCTGAGCCGAGAGCGGATCTCAAGCCTCATGCACCAAGGATAGAGAAGATATATATCCCGAAAGAGATGATAGGGGCAGTTATAGGCCCGGGCGGAAAGATAATCCAGGATATCCAGGCAACAACCGGCGCCACAATCGTGATCGAGGAGATCAACGGCCAGGGTATGATTGATGTATTCGGAGAGAATTATGAGGTTATCAGGGCTGCCCTTGACCGTATAAAGTCAATATGTGAAGTGCCTGAGGTTGGCAAGGTCTACAGGGGCAAGGTAAAGACCATCACCCAGTTCGGTGCATTTGTAGAGATACTTCCCAATAAGGACGGACTTCTGCACATTTCTGAAATGGACTGGAAAAAAGTCGCTACCGTTGAGGAACTTTTCAAAGTTGGAGATGAGGTTGAAGTACAGCTCATTGAGGTTGATACCAAGACAGGCAAGCTGAGACTCTCGCGTAAGCCGCTCATACCAAAACCTGAAGGTTATGTTGAACCTCCGAAGCGTGATCCATCCGAAAGACGGGAACATTACGGTTCGCGTGAAGGTGGAAGAGGCGGAAACGACCGCGACGGAAGGTCAAGGGACAGGAGACGTGATGACTCAAGATAACTGAAAATGACTATTATAGAAAAAGCCGCAATTATGCGGCTTTTTTTCTTGAATATAGCTCTCCAATTCCTATTTTTGAAATAGAATGTACCGGGAGATGAACAAGGAAAATATCAGATACAATTATATTGTCATTGAAGGAAATATAGGAGCCGGAAAGACCACCCTGGCCTCGATGATCGCTAATGAATACAACGCCAAGCTTATACTTGAACGCTTTGCAGACAACCCTTTCCTGCCTAAATTTTATGAAGACCCGGCACGCTTTTCCTTTCCCCTTGAACTCTCCTTTCTAGCAGACCGCTACAGGCAACTGAAGGAGGAACTGATGGAACAGGACCTTTTCAAATGTTTTACCGTGGCCGATTATTATTTTATGAAATCGCTGGTATTTGCTTCTTCAACTCTAGAACCCGATGAGTATAACCTTTACAGGCAGATATTCTATATTATTTACGGCTCACTCCCCAAACCTGACCTCTATGTTTATCTTCATGTGACTCCGGAAAGGCTGCTGGAGAATATAGCACAGAGAGGAAGAGAGTACGAGAAATCAATTACAGCGGGATACCTTACAGGCATCCAGGAGAGTTATTTTACCTTTTTCAGGCAGAATCCGGATAACAGGTATCTGATACTGGATATTAAAGATATAGACTTTGTCAAAAGACCGGAGGACTACCGTAAACTGACAAAGACAATATTCGATGAAGATATTCAAATGGGCATTAATCTCAGGAATTTCTGAAATTTTCACAGGTAATATGAAAGAAATAACTATTTTTATGCTAATTTTGTAATAATATCAGGAAAGGTGCAAATAAGCAATAGCTTTGAAACATAAAACCAGAAACCGGCTGATTGTACAGGATATTAAATGTATGAATTTTGCAACTTATTCCTGAGATCAGTAACAATTTATCGTTAAAATATGAGCACCTTTGACATTATTATATTTATGAAGTAACTTACTGCAAATAAATAAAAGATCAACTATGAAAAACCTTACGAAACTTTTTGTCCTTCTGCTGGCTGCCGTTCTCGTTTCGAGCTGTAGCAGTCTGGATAAGATGAAGAAGAATTCTAACCTCGTCAAGTATGAAGTTACACCTAAAGTACTTGAAACTCATGCAGGTATTATAGCTGCACAGGTTAAAGCCATTTATCCTGAGAAATATTTTGATAAGAACACCACTCTGAAGATAACACCGGTTCTGGTTTTTGAAAGCGGTGAGGTAGTGTTTGACGAACTGCTTTATGCTCAGGGAGAACTGGTTCAGGGCAACAACAAGCCTGTAAGCAAGCTTGGCGGCACTATTAGCTGGTCAGGCGATGTAGCATACAATCCTGAGATGAAGGTTTCTGAATTTATGTTGCGCATTGAAGCTTCCAAAAAAGGCAAGACTCTCGCATTTGATCCCATTAAACTTGCTGACGGCGTTATTGCAACTTCAACCCTTGTTGAAGACCATCCAATGCCTATCGCTATAAAAGACAACTATCAGCGCATAGTTCCGGAACAGAAAGTTGCTGATATTTTATATAAGATAAACAGGTCAGACATCCAGGCCAGCGAGCTGAAAGCTGAAGATATCAAGGCACTGAAAGACTATATTGACCTTGTTGGACAGAATGAAAGGATGGATTTCAAAGGACTTACTGTAAGTTCTTATGCTTCACCTGACGGCCCGCTGACACTCAACGAAAAACTCTCAGGACAGAGAGGTCAGAATGCTGATAAATATATCAATAAAGAGTTCGCAAAAGCTCCGGTTCTTGCAGATAAAAGTCTGGTAACCAGCAAGACAACTGCTGAAGACTGGGACGGTTTCAAAGCCCTTGTTCAGGAGTCAAACGTACAGGATAAAGATCTTATTCTAAGAGTACTCTCAATGTATCAGGATCCTGTTGTCCGTGAGAAAGAAATAAAGAACATGTCAGCTGCTTATGAAACTCTTACTGAAGAGATTCTTCCCATGCTCAGAAGGTCAAAATTCATTGTTGACGTTAACCTTATCGGTTTAAGTGATGATGAGATCCTCGCTGCTATGAAGGGAGATGCCTCAGCACTCAGCCTTGAGCAGATGCTTTATGCAGGTTCTCTTGCAACCAATGTAGACGATATGCTCAAGTTCTACCAGATGGCTGCTGAGAAAGAACCCAAGTGCTATCGCGCATGGAATGACGTAGGTTATTCTTATCTGGCAATGGGAAAAGCTGACGAAGGAATGGTAGCTCTTGAAAAGGCAAAAGCTCTCAAGAATGATGATGTTGTTAAAAATAACATGGGCTTTGCTGCTCTTCTCACAGGTGACATTAAAGAAGCCTCTGAGTATTTCAACTCCATGTCAGCCTCAACTCCTCAATCAAGATTCGGACTCGGCACCATAGCAATCCATGAAGGCAAATATGATCAGGCTGTGAACCTGCTTGGTGATTCTCCTTCTATGAATCTTGCCCTTGCCCAGTTACTGAAAGGTGATCTCAACAAGGCACAAACGACCATGGATTCTGTAAAACCATGCAAATGCGGTGCTCCTTCCTACCTGAAGGCTGTTATCGGCGCCCGTCTTGACAACAGGGATGTTATGCTCAACGGCCTCCGCGAGGCAGTTGGTTATAACGCCGACTGGATGAACTACGCCAAGACAGACCTTGAGTTTTCAAAATACTTTAAGGATGAAACTTTCATGTCAATAGTGAAATAGTTTACACTTGTAAAAAGAAGCCCCGGCAAATCTGCCGGGGCTTCTTTTTATTCGCTTTTTATCTTTCCCACCAGATCCCACAAAACTATTCCGATGCTTACAGCAATGTTAAATGAGTGTTTGGTCCCGAACTGGGGGATCTCAATGCAAGTATCAGAAAGACCTATCACCTCCTGCGACACTCCGTTTATCTCATGGCCGAATACAAGGGCATATCTCCGATCTTTCTCAGGCATAAATTCTTCAAGTGAAACAGAGCCTTCTGCCTGCTCCACAGAGACGATTATGTAACCTTCTTCCATGAGAGACCTGATGGCCTCAGTGGTATCTGAAAAGTGCTTCCAGACCACTGAGTCAGTAGCACCAAGCGCTGTCTTATTTATCTCGCGGTGTGGCGGTGTGGCTGTTATGCCGCAAAGGTACAATGCCTCTATTAGAAAGGCATCCGCTGTACGAAAGACAGACCCTATGTTATTCAGGCTTCTGACATTGTCAAGAACAACAACGAAAGGCGCCTTGGGTGCCTCGCGGAATTCCCTGATGCTTTTACGGTTGAGCTCTTCATTTGTCAGCTTCCTCATATAACAGATTTTTTACGAAATTAATTATAAAAAAACACTAAATTACCATCCCGAAACGGGAAGAAAAACCAAATTACTTTTTCTCATAAAAAGCTGATTATGAATATTCACGAGTATCAGGGTAAATCAATTCTCCAGGTGTACGGCGTTCCGGTTCAGGAGGGATTTATTGCAGAAAATGCAGAACAGGCAGAAGTTGTTGCCGAAGAACTTAAAAAGAAATTCGGCACGGAAATTTTCGTTATCAAAGCCCAGATCCATGCCGGAGGCCGCGGTAAGGGCGGAGGAGTGAAGATTGCCAGGTCACCGCGTGAAGCAGCAGAAGTGGCCTCACGTATGCTGGGAATGACCCTGGTTACCCACCAGACAGGACCGGCAGGAAAGGTAGTGCACAAAGTGCTGGTGGCTCAGGACGTATATTATAAGGGAAAGGCAGAGATCAGGGAATTCTATATGAGCATACTCCTTGACAGAAAAAAAGCAAGATATGTGATCATGTATTCTACGGAGGGAGGTATG
Organism: Bacteroidales bacterium; assembly: GCA_035530535.1. Classification (GTDB taxonomy): domain Bacteria; phylum Bacteroidota; class Bacteroidia; order Bacteroidales; family VadinHA17; genus SR-FBR-E99. The sequence continues at coordinate 3,807 of DATKUS010000262.1, read as the reverse complement.
GATATCGAAGAGGTGGCGGATAAGAACCCCGGCGCAATTTTCACTGAGGAAGTCGATCCGGGAGTCGGTTTGCAGGATTTTCAGCTTCGAACCATTGCATTTAATCTCGGCCTTCAGGGCAAAGCATTTAAGGAAATGGTGAAGTTTGTAAGAGGATTTTGGGAAGCCTATACCTCTTCTGATGCATCATTGATGGAGATAAACCCTCTTCTTAAAACAAGCGATGATAAAATCCTTGCAGTGGACTGCAAGGTGACCCTTGACGATAATGCTCTCTTCCGCCATCCGGAACTGGCAGCCATGCGCGACCTGAATGAGGAAGACCCGACAGAGGTGGAAGCTTCTGATAATAATCTCAACTATGTGAAGCTTGATGGCGATGTGGGATGTATGGTCAATGGGGCAGGACTGGCAATGGCTACAATGGACCTTATACAACTTTCGGGAGGTAAGCCGGCAAATTTCCTGGATGTGGGAGGCAGTGCAAACGCAAAAACAGTGGAGTCAGGATTCAGAATTATCCTGAAGGACCCAAACGTTAAAGCCATACTGGTGAATATTTTTGGTGGTATCGTAAGATGTGACCGCGTTGCGGCAGGAATTGTTGAAGCTTATAAGTCGATAGGTAACATAAGTGTGCCGGTTATAGTAAGATTGCAGGGAACAAATGCCACCGAGGCAAAAGAACTTATTGAGACCTCAGATCTGAAGGTCATAGCAGCAACAACTTTTACCGATGCTGCTTCAAAGGTCAGAAATGCCTTAAGTTAAAAACCTTAACAAAAGATTTTACTCAGATTTTGCATAACATTATTTTTGTATATTTGCGTTCAGTAATTTTAAATGTCTGACTAACACTTATTTTTTGCTAAATTGTTGAAGAAATCGTTACTGAAACAAGAGCTCTCATACAACTCCGCAGTGACCCGGCCATAAATATGATCCTGCTTGACATGCAGATGCCTGAAATGAATGGTATGGAGACCGCCAGGGAGATAAGGAGGATACGCAGCTCTATCCCGGTAATTGCGCAGTCAACATTTGTCTTTGAAGATGACAAGAACGAAGTTATAAAGGCAGGATGCGATGCCTGCCTCGTAAAGACCGTCAGGCGCGATAGCCTCATCTCGGTAATGTCAGCCTTTACCTCCAACAACTGACTACGGTTCATAAATTAGTCCCTCCAGGGAAGCTCAGAAGCGCCATTTATTTATAATTTGCGTGCACATTGCTGAAATGAAAAATGAGTTTGCCGATATTGTAATTCCTTTGGCCGTTGCAGGTAGCTATACCTACCGTATCCCCTCCCACCTGAGTGGTAAGGTAATACGTGGAAGCCGTGTGGCTGTGCCTTTCGGTCCGCGAAGGATATATACCGGCCTTGTTATAAAAGTGCATGGTACACCGCCGGAGAACTTCATACCCAGGGATATATCTGATGTCATTCAGACGTCAGGGATGATGAACGACCGTTTTCTTGATTTTCTGAGCTGGCTGGCCGATTACTATCTGTCGCATCCCGGGGAGGTCCTCAAGGCAGCCATTCCTTCCTCCGATGATACACCCGGCCGGTCATTGACAAGAGAGGAGCTCCATGTCATCGCCACCCCTGCTTTTATGGCAGAAATGGCAGGTGAGGGAGGCAACCTTATGGCGCGTGCTCCGCGACAGCGTGAGATAGCTGACACCTATATCCGTCTTCTGCTCCAGACAGGGCTTACTCCTCCCGGCTTTGTTAAACGTTCGGACCTCGTAAAAGCTTCAGGAGGTATTTCCTCCACATTAAATGCCATGACAGCAAAGGGTCTGTTCCGGATTGAGGCCCGGGAAATTACAGCCATAACAGATGAAAGCCAGATATCACCACCGGCAGCTCTAAGCCTTCCGCAGGATGAGGCATATGAAAATATCAAAAGACTCTTTCGTGATCATGAAGTAGTCTTGCTTCACGGTGTGACCTCCAGTGGCAAGACGGAACTTTATATTCACCTTATCAGGGAACAGCTGGAACAGGGGAAACAGGTTCTTTACATGCTTCCTGAGATTGCACTTACCACACAGATCATTGAGAGACTTCGGAAGCATTTCGGAGCTGCTATTGAGATCTATCACTCCCGGATGACAACGAAGTCACGAATGGATATCTGGGAGAGGGTCAACCGCGCTGCCGGTGATGATAGGCTTAACCTGGTACTTGGTGTACGCTCCTCTCTTTTTCTTCCCTTCGCTGACCTTGGCCTTGTGATAGTTGATGAGGAGCACGACTCGTCCTATAAACAGTATGATCCTTCGCCTCGTTACCATGCCCGTGATGCGGCCATGATGCTATCACGCATCCATGGGGCACGTACACTTCTCGGCTCTGCCACACCGTCGTTGGAGAGTTATCACAATGCCGTCACCGGGAGGTACGGCCTTGTTGAACTGAAGACACGCTTCGGGGATGTGATGATGCCTGCCATGATGCTCGCCGACACCCGGGAGGCAGGCAGAAGAAAAGCCATGTCATCTCACTTTGCTCCTCAGATGCTGAACGCTGTGGAAGAGGCACTCATGAAGGGTGAGCAGGTGATCCTTTTTCAGAACCGCCGGGGATTTTCTCCATATATCATCTGCAGTGAATGCGGATGGGTACCAGGATGTACAAACTGCTCAGTGAGTTATACCTATCATAAAGGGATAGACAAAATGGTATGTCACTATTGCGGCAAGAGTGAGAAACCTCCTCATAGTTGTGAGGCATGCGGGTCCACTGGCCTGGTAACCAGGGGATTTGGGACCGAGAAGATTGAAGAGGAAATAAAGCTCATATTTCCCTCGGCCACAGTGGCGCGAATGGATCAGGACACAACGCGTGGCCGTAACTCACATTCAATTATACTGTCTGATTTTGCCGGTGGCGCAACTGATATTCTCATAGGCACACAAATGATTTCCAAAGGTCTGGACTTTGAGAACCTCACCGTTGTGGGAATCCTGGATGCAGACAGCATGCTCCATTTTCCTGATTTCAGAGCCTATGAACGCAGCTTCCAGATGATGGAACAGGTAAGCGGGAGAGCAGGACGGCGAACCCGCAGGGGCAAGGTGATAATACAGACAGGGGATCCTTCGCACATGATACTTAAGCAGGTTCTTAAACATGATTATAGGGCCATGTACCTGACCCAGCTTGAGGAACGAGAGTTATTCGGCTACCCTCCCTTTACAAGGCTCATAAGGATCACACTGAAACACCGTGACATGACCAGGCTCAACCAGTCAGCCGCCAGGTTCGCTGTCACACTTCGGAAACGACTGGGTAAGGCTGTCCTCGGACCGGAGTATCCACATGTAAAACAGGTGCAGAAATGGTTTCTGAAGACAGTGCTGGTAAAACTTGGCAGAGACCTGTCAGCCTCAAAGGTAAAAGAGATGATACGTGCCGCAATGGAGGCAGAGATTAAGCTGTCAGGTAACAGCGGACTGAGAATTAATGCGGATGTTGACCCGCAGTGATACAGGTTGCTCCTTTAAGCTAAAAAGGTTATTTTTGTTATAACAAAGAAATTTTACATGAAAATAGAGGTATCAAACGGAGAGATAATAGACAAGCTGACAATCATTGAGATAAAGCTTGAAAGAATTACTGATGCAGGTAAAACAGGCAACCTGAAAAAAGAGTTTGATATTCTTGATAAAGCAGTTTCAAAAATCATAAAACGCTCTGATCCTCTCTACACTGACCTTTACCGTGTTAACTCAGAATTATGGGATATTGAAGACCATATCAGGGATATGGAACGCAGAAAGTATTTTGGTCCCGAC
>DATKUS010000261.1:0-7000 GCA_035530535.1 Bacteroidales bacterium | reverse complement strand
GCTTATTAAAGCCTGCACAGGTCGTGAAGTTCCGTCAGGCGGACTTCCTCTTGATGTAGGTGTTGTGGTACAGAATGTGGGGACAGCCTTCGCAGTGTATGAGGCTGTGCAGAAGAACAAACCTCTGATTGAGAGGGTTGTGACGGTGACCGGGAAATCGGTAAAAGATCCTGGTAATTTCCTTGTGCGCATTGGCACCCCGGTTTCAAAGCTGATTGAAGCTGCAGGCGGCATGCCTGATGATACCGGCAAGATTGTCAACGGTGGCCCCATGATGGGTAAAGCGCTGGCGATGACGGAGGTGCCTGTAACCAAAGGGACTTCAGGGATAGTATTGTTCTCTTCAGATGAGTCGCACCGTAACGAGGTCCTGCCCTGTATCAGGTGTGGCAAATGCACTTCGGTGTGTGCCATGGGACTCGAGCCATGGCTTCTGGCTGTGGTTTCGGAGAAAGCCATGTTTGAAAAGGCCGAAGCAGAGAAGATAACTGACTGCATGGAGTGCGGAGCATGTGCATATACATGTCCTTCCAAAAGGCCTCTCCTTGATTATATAAGGCTTGGCAAGGCCACTGTCATACGCATGGCACGTGAACGTGTTACGAAATAGTAAGATTACAATATGAATAATTTACTTAATGTATCGCCCTCACCGCACCAGCAAAGCAGTGAGACAACGCGGAAGCTGATGTACGGTGTGGTGATAGCCCTCCTGCCAGCCCTGGCAGCATCAGTTTATTATTTCGGTACGGGAGCAATCATTGTGACACTCACCTCGGTGTTGTCATGTGTTGCCGTGGAGTACCTGATCCAGAAATTTATTCTGAAGGTTAAGCCGTCGGTGTCTGATGGTTCAGCCATTGTCACCGGCCTGTTGCTGGCCTTTAATGTCCCGTCAAATCTGCCCGTATTTATTATTATCATCGGGGCTGTAATTTCTATAGGCGTGGCCAAGATGACCTTCGGGGGTTTGGGTAACAATCCTTTCAATCCTGCTCTGGTTGGAAGAGTCTTCCTGCTTATTTCCTTCCCCGTACAGATGACCAGTTGGCCAGTCCCGACAGGGTTTAAGACAGGTTATGCTGATGCCGTCACCGGCGCCACACCATTGGCATTACTGGGTGAGGGTGTCAAGAATGGCGAAGCTGTTTCAGCCGTGATGGACAAGATCCCTTCGCACCTCCAGATGTTCTACGGCCACATGGGAGGGTCAATGGGTGAGGTTGCGGCCGGAGCCCTGCTGATTGGCGGCATTTACCTGGTGATGAAGAAGATCATCACATGGCATATTCCCGTCTCTGTGCTTTTGACCGTTGCACTGTTTACCGGGATCCTGTGGATGGCGGACCCGACAAAATTTGCCGACCCTCTGTTCCACCTCCTTACCGGAGGCGTGATGCTGGGTGCAATTTTCATGGCAACCGATTATGTGACTTCGCCCATGACTCCGAAAGGAATGATCATCTTTGGCATAGGCATAGGGGTTATTACAGTGCTGATACGCACCTGGGGTGCTTATCCTGAAGGAGTTTCATTTGCCATTTTGATAATGAATGCCTTTGTGCCGTTGCTGAATCTCTATATCAAGCCGGCAAGGTTTGGAAAGGAGGTGAAGAATGGCTAAGATGCAATCGACACTGAAGAATATGGTGCTCTCGCTGACCATGGTCTCGCTCGGAGCTTCTGCAGCACTGGGGTATGTTTATGAGTTTACAAAAGAACCCATTGAGATATCAAAGCTCAATAAGAAACTCAATGCCATCAAGCAGGTTGTTCCGGAGTTTACCAATAATCCTAATGATGAGATGTTCTTGCTACCCACTGGTGAGGGAGACAGTCTTGAGGTTTATCCTGCCCGCAATGGTGAAGAGCTGGTTGGTTATGCCATTAAGTCTTTCACTAACAAGGGTTTCAGCGGTTATATCGGTTTTATGGTAGGTTTCAGGCCTGACGGCACTATTTACAATATCAATGTTCTTGAGCAGAAGGAGACTCCTGGGCTGGGATCAAAGATGGTACCTGAAGGAACGGCAGATAAGCCTGCTTTCAAGGACCAGTTTAAGGACAAGGACCCGGCTGCTTTCGCTCTTAAGGTTAAGAAAGACGGAGGTACTGTTGATGCTATTACTGCCGCCACGATAAGCTCCAGGGCTTTCTGCGACGGGGTTCAGAGAGCTTACAATGCATTTGAAAAAGGAGGTCTTAAATGAGCCAGATGAAAAATTTCACCAAGGGATTCCTGAAAGAGAACCCTTTACTGGTGCTGGTGCTTGGCACCTGCCCTGCCCTGGCTACCACATCCTCGGCTTTGAACGGGCTTGGAATGGGACTTGCCACAACCTTCGTGCTTGTAGGGTCAAATGTCTTCATTTCACTGATGAAAAATACAATACCTGACAAAGTGCGCATTCCTGCATTCATTGTTGTCATTGCCACTTTCGTTACCATCGTTGACCTTGTGATGCAGGCTTATGTGCCTTCGCTTTATGCAACACTGGGCATTTTCATTCCGCTGATTGTTGTAAACTGCATTGTACTTGGACGTGCGGAGGCTTTTGCCAGCAAGAATACAGTGTGGTCATCATTTATTGACGGTGCCGGAATGGGACTGGGTTTCACCATGGCTCTCGGCATACTGGGATCTGTCAGAGAGATACTTGGCAGCGGATCGATAATGGGGTACAAGTTCATTGAAGGAGACGGCATTCTGGTTTTCGTTCTGGCACCCGGAGCTTTCATCGCCCTCGGATATCTGATAGCCATCACCAACAGGATCAATAAAGCATAAGGAGGAACAGGATATGGAATACATTTTACTGATAATTTCAGCAATACTGGTCAACAACATTGTACTTGCCCAGTTTCTTGGTGTCTGCCCCTTCCTCGGTGTTTCAAACAAGGTGAGTACTGCGCTCGGGATGTCAGGTGCTGTGACTTTTGTTATGGTGCTGGCTACCATGGTCACTTACCTGATTTACACGTACATTTTACTCCCCCTTGGCATTGCCTTTATGCAGACTATTACTTTTATCCTGGTGATAGCATCCCTTGTGCAAATGGTGGAGATTATTCTCAAGAAGATCAGTCAGCCACTATACCAGGCGCTGGGAATTTTCCTGCCTCTGATAACCACCAACTGTGCAGTACTTGGTGTTGCCATACTTGTGATTCAGAAAGACTACAACCTCGTCACCGGGATTATCTACGGCGCTGCCACGGCAATAGGTTTTGGTCTTGCTCTGGTGATCCTTGCCGGGCTCAGGGAGCAGATGGAACTTGTCAATATCCCGAAGGGGATGAAGGGAGTGCCTATCTCTCTCGTAACGGCAGGGATATTGGCGCTTGCTTTTATGGGTTTTGCAGGGCTGGTTTAAAATCTTCTTTTGAAAGAGCAGTCGCAGCTTTTTTGCAAGGCTCTTACGACGGCTATTTTATCATCCTCTATATCAGTACTTTTTTTTGCTTTCTTATCAATTTATTCATATATTTCCTTGTTAACTTATTTCCTGATGGCAGGTGAGATTTATTCATTCAGGCTTGGATTAAACAGTTGCTATCTTATCCGTGGTACTGATATTGTCATGGTTGACGGTGGCAATCCCAACAAGCTCGGCAAGTTTAAAAGAGTACTTTCTAAGCTTAACATCAGTCCCGACAAGATAAAGCTGATTATACTCACGCATTCTCATTTTGATCATTCAGGATCGGCACGTGAGATAAGTGAATTTACCGGGGCAAAGATTGCCATTCATGAGTCTGAGAGATCGTTTGTTGAAACTGGCGGAATAATTATTCCCAAAGGTGTAAACGCCTGGGGTAAGATTACGAAGGCTCCTTTCTTTGCAATTTTCAGGAGGGTAAACTTCCCCAGGTTCACTCCTGACATATTGATAACATCAGAGTTGTACCGGCTTGATGAGTATGGTATTAAGGGTAGTATAATACACACGCCGGGGCACACCTATGGGTCACTCAGTGTGGTGCTTGACACCGGCGAAGCTTTTGTAGGGTGTATGGCCCATAACGGGTTACCGTTCCGTTTCAGTCCCGGGCTACCCATTTACGCACTTGACATCAAAACTCTGATAATGTCCTGGAGAAAATTGATAGAGATGGATTTGACAATGATCTTTCCGGGTCACGGCAAGCCTTTCAGTGTGGATATTATCAGGCGAGCTATCAGGAAGTACTCAACCAAGGCCTGAGGAATTACCTTAGTTTGCTTTCTGGCTGCATTGCAGGCTGACTGCAAATGAACTATCCTTATTAAATCACGATACTCTCTTCCGGTTATCAATATTTTGTTTAAAGATCTTTTGACAAACTGAAGGGGCAGTTGTTAAGGTAGGCGTTATACAGGGAGGATTTTCAGATGTACTACCATGATACAGAAACAGGTACTTCCATAATGCAGAAAATTGTGGTTCCGTTTTTAAGGAGAATAAATCAGGCAATTTGTTCCGGTTCTTGCAGGTTGATGGATATTTTACAACATAAAAAAATGATTCAGCACTTATTGTGTCAGTTAATCAAAGAAATTTCATAAATTTATCTGTCTGCAAAACATATTTCCTGTCCGGTTCCCCGTTTTCGGTGTTTTTGTGCTTGCAGGGGATTCTGACAATGTGACTGACGGAGCGGAGTTTTTATGATCTTCCAACTTTATATCATTGATTATCAATAATATAGCTGTTATATTTATAACAGTATGATATTTCATGCGGTGGGCAGTATTATTTTTTCCGCAGGCAAATTAAACCAGGTTAACAGGGTAATTTCAGGCAGGATTAACTGATAGCATTAGCAGGTAATTTACCACCGGCATTGTTGTATGTTCCTCTGCACCTGGTTTCACCCTTAGGCTGCAATTTCTCTCCCGGTCCCTGGTATTTGGTTCCCTGCACACAGACCTTTGCTCACTTAATAACACTTTGTCCCTTCAGTCTGAGACCGCACCACGGCACGACCCGCATGACCGCATGACCGCAGGACCGCAGGACTGCAAGACCCTGAGACCACAGACTCTCAGACCTGAGACCAGGATCACACCAGACTCCTCTATTATAATACCTCATGGCTCATGCCTCACTCCTCATTCCTAACTCCTGGCACCTCACTCCTCACCTACCAAACTATATTCAGGGATATACAAAAGCCATTCGCCTCATACCTCATTACTCATTCTTCACTCATTATACATCACTCCTTGCACGATAATCTGCTCACTAATTGAGCCTCGACTTATACATCGCCACTCTCACCTGAAACTTATAAATCATTACCCGCTACCATTTCTCATACATCATTGCTCAGACCTGATCTCAAATACATCTTATTCCGGGAAGTAACGTTTAACATCTATAAAACGCCTGAGGATAACTTATGAGATTTAACCTAAGCATGTAAGAAAAGGATAGTTGATAGTTGGCTGGAATATTCCTTCCAGAAGATCTAAGTAAAAGCGGGCTTTGAACATTAAGTTCTTCTCCACAAAATCTCCGGTGACAAACGTGTGAAGCTTGAAAAAGGTTAATAATTAAATTTCTCGTTCAACATATGAATAAAACTTTACTCGCTGCAAAGTATGAAAGCCGTTATTGCCGAAAGGGTGATACACGACAGTGGAATTCGTGTAACCCTCAGATTTGCCAAAGATGAAGAGTTAGTCACAATAACAAAGACGCTTCCTGATGCCAGGTGGAGTGCCATGATGCAATGCTGGCATATTTCTGACAGCCATGATATCATTGGTATGCTTTTAAATGCCTTCAAAAATAAGGCGTACGTTGATTTTTCTGCATTAAGGAGACGAGGTTCGGACTGGAACGCACATGATGACCGGGAGAAATCTGAACTTCAGCTTCCGGAGGGAAAGAGGAGCCTTAGTCGGGCCGATCATGGTTTAACCCAAACAAAGGGCCATACCGGAGCAGCTGGTGATAAAGACGGAGACCTCAGTCAGCAGGGGGAAGCAGACATTGAGAAGTTCAGAAGGTGGATGGAGTCGCACAGGCATCCTCCTACGACAGTGAAGACCTACACATCGATGATGGCAGCTTTCCTTAGATTTGTTGCTCCCAGGGAGGCAGATGAGTGTGATGTTAATGATCTGACGCGGATGGTACATGAATATATACTTCCTAGAGGTTTAAGTTATTCATTTCAGAATCAGCTTATAAGTGCTGTTAAAAAGTTTTACAGTGAGATTTACAGGCAGGTTATGGATCCGGGAGAGCTTACCAGGCCACGCACGCAGCACAGGCTGCCGAATGTTCTGAGCAAGGAGGAGGTAAAGAGGGTGTTAGGTGCGCCGGTCAATGAGAAGCACAGGGTTATACTGAGTGTCATTTATGGTTGTGGGTTAAGGCGCAGTGAGGTTCTCATGCTTGAACCGCAGGATCTTGACCGCGACAGGATGTTACTCAGTGTCAGGCAGTCGAAAGGATTCAAGGACAGGGTTGTACCCGTTTCACCGAAACTGGTTGAGATGATTGACAGTTACATGAAGCGATACAGGCCGGTAGTATATTTGTTTGAGGGGCAATATCCTGGGAGAAGGTACAGTGCGGGAAGTGTGGAGAAGGTTTTCAGGATGGCCAGTGAAAAGGCAGGCATAAAGAAGTACATTACCCTGCATGGGTTGAGGCACAGTTATGCTACGCATTTATTGGAAGCGGGAACGGATCTAAGGTACATACAGGAGTTATTGGGGCACAAGAGCAGCAAGACGACTGAGATATACACACATGTGACGGAGAAGAGCATTCAGAAGATCCGCAGTCCGTTTGATGATTTGTGAGGAAAGCCTCCAGAATATAAAACCACCCCAGGTGAACAATACCACCCTTTATAGCCAAATATGTTTACGTTAAGTAGACATATAAATGCGTTGAACTAAACCGACACATGTCGGTAGATTTATTTAGAATTTTGGTAACTAATCAGTTTCTGTAAAATTAGGTGTTATTAACAATTTTCCCTTTGAAGTCAACATTTTTTG
>DATKUS010000260.1:0-4946 GCA_035530535.1 Bacteroidales bacterium | reverse complement strand
AGAGCGGGAGCAGCAGCGTACTGGAAAGAATGAACAGGCGGTACGACCGGGAGTGGTACATGGGACGCATTGCTGCCATCAACCGTATCCTGCCCGGATGCAATCTCTCAACAGATATCATTGCCGGATTCTGCGGCGAGACGGAGGAGGAGCATGCTGAAACCCTCTCTCTCATGAGGGAAGCGGGATTCGATTTCGCCTACATGTTCAAATATTCTGAACGCCCTGGAACAAAGGCAGCCAGACACCTGGCGGATGATGTGCCTGAGGAGGTGAAGACGATGAGACTTAATGAGATCATAAGCCTGCAGAACAGGCTGTCGGGAGCAGGTAAGCAGGGTGATATTGGGAAAACCTTTGAGGTCCTTGTTGAGGGCAAGGCTAAGAAGCCTGCCGGTGCCATGATGGGGCGCACATCTGGCAATAAAGTGGTTGTCTTTCAGGCTGACGGTATTAAACCTGGTGATTACGTGGACGTCAGGGTTGTACGGGCAACCTCAGCAACCCTGATCGGAGAGTTGAGAAGTTGAAAAGTGATAAGGTAGTAACGGTTATCGTAGTGCATAAAGAGTAGAGTTTCCCCTGAGTCAGGAGGGGAGCCGTCCCGATCTATCGGGACGGAGGGGGTGGTCTGTCAATATAGAGATATGTTAAGATGTAACATTTGTCCCCAACAATGCAATGCCGACCGCACGCTCGCTAATGGTTGGTGTGGCAGTGACGACCGCATACATGTGGCATCGTTGGTGATTCACAAAGGAGAAGAACCTCCCATCTCAGGTGAGAAGGGTATTGTCAACCTCTTTTTTCCGTCGTGCAACATGCAGTGCATTTACTGTCAGAACCATGAAATATCGCAAAAAGGTACGCAGGGGACTGTTATGAGCCTGGATGAAGTATGCGACGCAATAGCAGAGTTATTGCCTCTCTCTGAGGGTAACCTGGGGTTTGTCTCGCCGACGCATTTTGTGCCGCAGATGGTAATGATAGTAAAGGAGTTGCGGAGGCGCGGTCACAATCCCGTGATTGTGTATAACACTAACGGTTACGACCTGCCGGAGACAATACGGTCACTGGAGGGTATCGTTGATGTATGGTTGCCGGACTTCAAATACTCAGATGACCGCCTTGCGGTGGAGTATTCCGCAGCGCCGGGCTATAGCGTTTATGCGGTTTCCGCACTGAAAGAGATGGTTCACCAGTGTGGTGTCACACTGCATACGGATGAGCGGGGAATTGCCAGGCGTGGAGTCATCGTTCGGCACCTGGTTCTGCCCGGCGCCGTGGATAATTCATTAGGTGTCCTCAAGACAATAGCCGAGGAAGTCTCCCCCAACCTCCACATTTCTCTGATGTCTCAGTATTATCCCCCAAAAGGCAACTTTCTCCTTTCTCCTTTCTCCTTTCTCCTTAAGGAATCCCATGATCGCAAATCGCACATCTCATATCGCAAATCCCTTCTTCGTCCCATAATCCGCAAAGAATACGAAACCGTTATCTACACTTTCCATTCCCTGGGCTTCACCCATGGCTGGCTCCAGGATTACGACAGTCCCCTATCATACCAACCTGACTTTTCTAAAGAAGACCCTTTCAACTCCTTAAGAGACAAGTAAGAATAAGACGAACCAAAAACATAAAAGTCTAATATCCAACCACTTTTGTCTTGTGACTTTTATCTTTTGTCTTCAAAAAAGCCCTCCCCTCTTGCCTTTGGATTAAGTTTGTAGTAATTTGCGTTTTATTTAGATGGGAATAATACTTATCAATAGTATATGCTAAACAATACCAGCTGGCTTAATAAACACATAAAAAGATCCCTTTTGATCATGGCGGTCACGACCTGCCTGGCAACTGCATCAGCCCAGCAGACTCCTCTGACACCTATTTCAAACAGGGTATTTACCCCCTTTATCTTAAACCCGGCAATAGCAGGCAGCAAGGATTTCATGGCCTTAGACCTCGCTGCTGTAATCCAGGGAAGCGACATGTCTCAGCTTCTGAGCGGAAACACCAGGATAGCTAAAAAGGGACCGAGATACTTCGGCGCACCTGTTTCAAAGAGTTTTACTCCTTTCGGGGTCGGAGCTTCACTCTTTAATGACGTTAATGGACCTTCCAGAAACATTGGTATAAGCGCTGCGGCATCATACCATATGCCGCTCGATGATAAAGACCTTTCATTTTTATCCGGAGGTATCGCTTTAAAAGGCATTTATAACATGATGGACTCGATTCCGGACCAGCACGCCCCGGCTAAGAACAGTTTCATTCCGAACATCGATGCCGGATTATATTTCTACGGACAAAACTTTTTTGCAGGCATCTCTGCAACAAATATCCTCGGGAATATGCTTGACAGCGCTGACCTTGCCATTTATGAGGTGCCAGTTTCAAGACAATATTTCATGACCGTCGGATATAAATTTGTCCTTAGCAAATCGCTGAATATCGTGCTCGAACCTTCTTTAATTATAAATCTAAATGACTCGCTGGACTTTGATAAGAAATATACTTACAATCCGATGCTGAAACTTTACCTTGACGCCTTCTGCCTCGGAGCCTATATCCACGACTATGAAGAACTTACTTTCTTCTTTCAGTATAAATTCCCCAGGCTATACATAGGTACTCTTGTAGATTTCCCGAAAGATGTACCATTTTATAAAAGGGATCTGACAATCGAGATAGCTGCAGGAGTGAATTTCGGCACCACAGGTTCTTCGTCCAGAAACAGATGGCATTGGTAATATGATAACAATTCAGGCAATGAAACAAATTCTCGCAATCGCTACCCTGGCTATCCTGAATAACGCAATTTATGCAATTCAGGAGCAGGATTTGGCACTGGCCCAAACAGCTTTCCAAGACCATATTACAGCAACTTCGGACACTATCGGGAAATCCTCCGTTCTTATAAAACCTTTCCAGCTCGATATTGTTGCTCCCTCATCAGGGGTACAGTTTTACAGGAATGGTATTATATTTCTTTCAAACTCCAAAGGAGAGACAAGGGTACCGGAAAAACACCTTTCTTTCGGTTCCCTAAAGACTTTCATGTCACTGGTCTCTGATACGGTGCCAGGTCCTTACATGCCTTTCATGACCGGATCATCAAACATATTCCCAAGTGAAGCATCGACCTTCTCCGGGGATTATAACACAATGTACCTGAGCTTAATACAAGGCAGGGACAATAAAGAAAAGATTTTCAGCGCCACATACGGACAGGATGGCTGGGTTATTGACAGTAGGCCCATGAGCTTCTGTAGTAACGATTATATTTATACCCATCCTGCTCTTTCAAAGGATGGTAAGTTTATGATCTTCTCTTCAGACATGACTGGCTCTGCCGGCGGTCTCGATCTGTTTATTAGCAAAAGGGAGAATGATAAATGGAGTGAACCTGAAAACCTGGGAAATCTGATAAATACAACCGGAAATGAATTATTTGCATCATTTGATGCTGAAAACAATCTGTATTTCTCTTCAGATGGCCTTCCAGGAGAAGGAGGTTATGATATTTATGTTTCCCGGTATAATGGCAGCACATGGGGCAAACCTGAGAATCTCACATCTCTTATCAATTCTCAGAATGATGAAGTGGCTTTTACAATCAACCCGTCAGACGGGAAATCAGCTTTTTTTACCTCCATGGCAAAATCGGTCAAAAATAAAACTCAACTTTACAGGATTATCCCCAAATCTGATCTTTTGTCAGATAGAACTTCCAGTCTAACTTCATCTTTCCTCGCCATTACAGGATTAAAAATTGAGACACAACCAGATGCTCAAGCAATTACGGCTTCAACCGTCACAGTTAAACCTGAAACAAAGCCAGAGCCCCAAAAAACAACTTCAGCCGAAAAGGCTATTACACCTCAGCCTCAACCTAAACCTGCCGAAGCAAAGCCAGAGCCCACTAAAACCACTCCAACACCTGAAGTTAAGAATGATATCGTGGTTTACCGCGTACAGATCCTTGCCAATACAAAACCTGTCGGAAGTTATAATTTAACAGTTGCAGGTAAATCTTATAAGACTTTTGAATACCTGTATGCTGGGGGTTACCGTACAACAGTAGGAGAATTCAGCACCCTGACAGAAGCCACTAAATTTCAAAATACATGCAGGCAATCAGGATATAATCAGGCATTTGTGGTTGCATTTAAGAACGACGTCCGTTCAAATGACCCGGAACTCCTCAAAAGTTAAAAATCCTGACTTGCTTTATTCATTAAAACATACTGTTCTTCAGAAAAATGCGCTCCAGGACTTCCTAATAACTATATGTCATCCAGATTTGATATAAACCTATTTCCGATCTGGTTATTCATCAATTTTTAACGGCAGTTTGTCAAAATAGGAATTACCCTTTTTTGTGGTAAACGGATCTGAATGATTACTGTACCTAACTGATTAAAGGCGACTTACATATAATACCTGAAGGCATCTCTTTTTATTTCTTTTAATTGTTAATAAAAACACCCTTTTTTTGACTAACGGTGTTAATTAATGTGTTAATGATTATTTAGGTGTGGTGAACAACCGAAATGCTCTGTTAATTGCTCCTTTTATACAATGAGTAAGGGGCTGATGACATTTGCCACAAGTGAAGGTTAGCGTATCTTTACGATATAAAAAATGTAACACTGTTAGATGGATTCAGGCACCCTGACATACAACACAAAAATTGCTGGCGAAAAGGAAGGTAATTTAACCAGCCGCAAAAGCTTTTTGCTTGAAAACACAAAAGTCATCAGGTCATTTAAAGAACTTTCTGAAAGAGTCCGGGAGGACTTTCTTTACTATCTTGACCTTCAGGGCTTTGGTGATGCATCAGGAATGCTTGTCATTCCGTCAATGCGCCACTTTTTTTATGATGCTGAAGATCTGAAGGGAGTTAAGATAGTAGTAAACCTTAAGCAGCTGAACCATATCAGGGA
>DATKUS010000259.1:0-4407 GCA_035530535.1 Bacteroidales bacterium | reverse complement strand
GGTAGAGGGGACATCAACCCTTCTCCTCGCCGATTGTGCCCCCAATGCTGAGATGGTCAGGATGGTGTTCCCGGAAAGACCCTCATCAAAGGGAGCAAAGATGAAATATCCGGAGGTTGAAGTTAACTGGAGTGATGGCGGCATATTACCCATGAAACCTAAAGGATGGCCCGACGGAAAAGCTTATGACCCTGACGGCGGAGCAATATTCTACGGTACCAGGGACGTTCTTATCTGTGGATGCTACGGAAGAGACCCATGGCTGCTCTCAGGTCGTGTCCCAAATACCCCGAAGACAGAAAGACGTGTGGAAGTAAGTCACGAAATGGATTGGGTACGCGCTTGCAAGGAGTCTCCCGAGTCAAGACTGATGACAAAATCAGACTTCTCAGAAGCAGGCCCGTTCAATGAAATGGTTGTGATGGGAGTTATGGCTGTCAGACTTCAGGGCCTTAATAGAACCCTCACCTGGGATGGCGAAAAGATGGAATTCACCAATATTAATGATACTGATACCATCAAAATCTGCCTTGAAGATCACTTCAGCATCACAGATGGGCACCCCACTTTCGACAGCAAATACTCTGATCCTATTAATGCCAAGCAATTCTCCAGGGAGATGATAAGGCATAACTACCGTGACCCCTGGAGTCTGCCGGAAATGCCTGTATAATAATCAATTAATAAATTAATAGTTATAAAATCAATATCATATGAAAGTAGTAAACATAATTCTCTCCATGGTTCTTGCAGCCACATTGATATCGTGCGGCTCAGGAAAAGAAAAAAAAGTCAAGGGGACAGAGAAAAAGGCAGATGTCGAAGTATGGACTTCTCTTTTTGACGGTTCCTCAACTGCCAGTTGGCGTAACTATAATAAGCCCACTTTCCCGGAACAGGGATGGGAAATAACTGATGGCACCCTGCACTGCCTGGGATCAGGCAAGGGTGAAGCCGGCGGTGGCGGCGGTGACATTATTTTTGACAAGAAGTTTTCAAACTTCGATCTCAAACTTGAATGGAAGATATCAGAAGGCGGTAACAGCGGGATATTTTACCTGGCTCAGGAAGGCCCTGAATGGGATTATATCTATAAGACTGCCCCGGAAATGCAGGTGCTTGACAACGAAAGACACCCTGATGCTCAGGCAGGCAAGGACGGTAACCGTCAGGCAGGATCACTCTATGACCTTATACCTGCTGTACCACAGAATGCAAAACCTGCTGGCGAATGGAACACGACTGAGATAAAAGTCTACAAAGGTTCCGTCTGGCACATTCAGAATGGTGTAACAGTTCTTGAGTATCATCTCTGGACACCGGACTGGAATGCACTAGTTGCAGGAAGCAAGTTCCCGGCTCTCAACCCTAATTGGGCAAATGTTGCAGCAGAAGGCTTTATCGGCCTCCAGGATCATGGCGACGATGTCTGGTACAGAAACATCCAGATTCGCGAATTATAGTTCATTTTTTGCACATTTTATTGTACCGGATTCCCTTTCAGTCCTATCTCCTCAGCTGCCTCTCGCATACCCATAATGGTATCGGTGATAAGGTCATTGAGGTCAATACCCAGGCTGGCAGCTCCTTTTTCAATCACGCTCCTGTCAACGCCCGCAGCAAATTTCCTGTCAGTCCATTTCTTGCGAACTGACCGTGCCTCCATATCGAGGACGCTTTTTGACGGTCTGACAAGTGCGCTGGTTGTTACAAGCCCTGTCAGCTCATCAATCGCAAACAGCGTTTTTTCAAGCACCGTCTGAGGCTCTGTATCTGAACAGATGCCGTAACCATGACTAATCACAGCCCTGATATAATCTTCAGGCCATTCATGCTCCCTCATTATCTTCTCAGTCATCGTACAGTGCTGCTCCGGGTACATTTCATAATCAAGGTCGTGTATCAGACCTATGACCCCCCACATCTCCTCATCCTCTCCCTGTTTCCGGGCCATATAACGCATGACCGCCTCAACAGACAGCGCATGCTTGTACAGGCTCTCAGACTTATTGTACTTTTTGAAAAGCTCTAATCCCTCTTCCCTTGTTGGTTTTCTTTCTGTCATATTAAACCCCTAACTTTCTCCTTTAACCTGTTCTGCCTTTGACTTTTCATTTTTGACTTTTCACTTTTAACTTTTTATAACCTTCCTTCTTATAACTTTTCCCTCCTCAGTTATACCCAGAGTGTAAAATCCGCGTGCAAGATCAGAACAGTCAATGGATATACGGTTCATACCGGGAATAACTCTTTCCGACTGCGTTAAAACCACCCGTCCCTGAATATCCGTCATTTCAATCTTAATGAAAACGGAGGCAAAAGACTTATAATCAAGGTTTATGACTTTTTGAAAGGGATTTGGGGAGACAATAAGTCTGTCAGAGGGCATTTCATTATCATTAATTCCGGTTTTGATAAATGATGTATAAGCTGTATCATTCAGTTGATAACCATCTTCAGGAAGACGGTTGATTATTTCAATCCTGTAATTGGTCCCGGACAGGAAAGTGGCTGGTTCAGAGAAAGAAACATCAAGCGTGTCTCCCGGTTCTATTTTCAGGAAAAACGTTTCATTGACCGGTTCTTCTTCATTGATCCGGTAGGCCATGGGAAAGCTGGTAAGAGTATTGCTTCCGAGGTTGATAACACTTCCCTTAATGATTATGTTATTCATAATGACGGGTTCAACAGGGGCAAATACTGTATCAACGCTCAGATCGGCCTTCAGGAATGATATATCCGGGAAAGTTATCATGTCAAGCCAGACAGCATCGAGTCCTCCTGAAAGGGAGACATCTTTTTTGTAAGCCCACTCCAGGTAATGTATTCCGGGATTGAGAATCACCCAGTTTTTTGCCCAGGGTCTTTCACCAGACAACGTCAGGTTATTAACACTGTCAACCCTGAAAATCATTTCATCATAGTTGACTTCGGTGGAGATCCTGGAGAAAAATGTTAGAGTATCTCTTACGGGATTGTTGACCGTTATTGCCAGGATTGATTCGCTCTTGTCAGGCAGCAACGGTGATCGTGCGGATAAGACATTCTCAAATGCTGAAGAGGATGTAATAATCCACGGAAAATTTGTAGGATGTACCCATGGAAAAACATCAAACCTGTTATATTCCCATGTTTCCCTTGTCTTCCCGGTGCTTATCGAATAAGAGGCTGAAGCTGAATATTTTCCGCATACCAGGCTTATATCAAAAGGCAGGATGGTCCCGGCGATTGCATCTGCAGAAATTACACCTTCAAAACCGATGGTAACTGCTGTCCCCGGCAGCAGCAGACCAGTCTCAGAGCTCGGTGAAGTTATTGTAAGATACGGAGAGGTTTCATTAATTGTGAGAATCCCGCTCACAGAACTGGTTCCCGTATTTGATATCCGGACATTAATCATCACTGTTTCACCCGGATCGGGCAGAAAGTTTGCATTGCCTGTATTTGAATCGTCAGGAACTGATGATATGATATCAATATCCGGCGCATTCAATGTCATGTCAATGCCAAAATTAAACTCCTTATTGCCATCTGCCAGCCTAAGCAGCAGGGAGGCCATCTCACCGTCACTGACTTCATCTGAAACCAGAAAAATGAACTTATTGTCAATAGTGTATGACCCGCCGCCCGCAACAATGCCTATCACATCCGTTCCCTGTTCAACGGTGATCAGGCCTGACAATACTGACAGGCTTGCTGTAAGGTTGGCTGCATCACCTTCACCGAGGTTTTTTACTGTAACCTTCAGGTTTATCTTTTCACCATAGTCAGGAATACCATTTCCGTTACCGGCGAGGTCATCATAAATAATATTTTCGACAGTAAGGAATTCCCCTGCCACCGGTCCGAAGTACAGTGTTTTTTTATAGGGCACCATGTTCTGTCCTGTCACTACCAGGAGGCAAGAATCTTTAACCCCCGGAGGGACTGTCAGTGTCACATTACCTGAAGGGCTGATGAATTTTGCATCCCAGAGAGTGTCAAAATCCGATATGGCAGCATAGGAAAGAGGTTTTGAAAAGAGGTTCAGGACAGTTAACCCGGCAGGGATTGTATCCGGAACCTGGATGTTGAACGTATCCGGTTTGCCGATATAAAGTGAGAGTGACGGATCACCGAGGAGGATATAAGTTTCCCAGTAATATTTTTTCCTTGAACTGGTACTTGACGATACCGCCATGTTACCGGCAAAGTTAATCTGTCCCAGGGTATAGAACCAGTCGCCTGGTTCTTCATTATGTTTATGAAAGAGCCTGTCAAATGCTCCCGGGCCGGTATTTTCATAGGTAGCGTCAATCCCTGCAAAACCAGGTCCTACAGCCCAGTAGAAATCATCTGCCCAGTAAGAGTCGTTAGTGCAGCCGATAAATGCCAGAGCCCCTTTATCAACAGCATTTACAATTTCAA
>DATKUS010000258.1:0-5973 GCA_035530535.1 Bacteroidales bacterium | reverse complement strand
TACCTGGCTATCTGTGCAGCTTTCCAAGCAACAAGATCCTGGTCAAGATGCCCTCTCCATGTTGCAACCACCTCCGGGCCTTCTCCATGCATCATCCAGTACCGGTCAAGGACTTTTATCACGGAATAGTCTGCCTTATCCGTGCGCCCTCCTATGTCCACAGAGACAACATACCTGTCCGAGACATTTATTGTCTTGTCAGGTTTTGACCAGATGAACAAATTCCCCCTGGAATCCGACATGAACTCTATTTTCTCAAAAGCCTCCTTCCCTTTTCTTGACAGGCCATTGATATCCCCAATAAACTCAGGTTCCAGACAACTTTTCCTTGCAAGCTCAACATACCTGGGATTAAACACTCTCATGTCGGAACTGGCGAATGCTTCGATACTCGTACTTGGAAACTCCGACTGCATACGCCAATCACTGTAATTTTTCCCCTTCTTAAAAGTTATGTACCAGTTTATTCCCTCAAGTGTTGCTCCCAGTTCCCAGAGTGTTAATGTATATTCATCATGGAAGTTATTATTGATGAATTGCTTATACCTTTTGATGCGTTTTTGATATCTCGGTATTTCAAACCACGGAATGAATATCGGAACATAGACGCTTTCTCTGGTTACTGCGGTAAGCCATTCCCGGTGAAAGAAGTTCCCTACACCCTTTGCAGTGGATTCAAGCACTTCAAGAGAATACGGCACATCAGGTATTGAAGCCCTGGTACTCTGAATAAGGTCCTCTGCCGAGCGTTGCAGTGTGGTCTTATAAGATCCAACCTCGCTTAAGTGACACATGGCAAAGTCATAAGATCTCAGACTTTCAGGTTTTTGTGCCGATCCGACCCCAACAATGCAGTTACGCGAGACCAGCATCCTGTTCTTTGAAGATCCCTCAAAGGGCACAAACTCCATTTTTCCGAATGGTCCCGGATATGCCAAGGCAAACCTTGAATACATACCTCTTATATTACGTGCCTGGTCCTCCACATCGGCAATGATGACGGAATGCCAGTTCTTCTTATGGATGATCTGGATCCAGGCCATATATATCTGAACCAGTGTTGACCCTCCCCACTGACGGGCTTTGAGGATGATTGCCCTGATGGGTTCACCCTTCAGCCGCATCTCCTCAAAAATGGTAACAACCTTTCTCTGGGGTTTATTAAGAGTAAACGGTATCAGCCTCTTGGTGCTTTTGTCCTGTATCCTGGCGGTTATATATGCCCAGAACTCGAAGTCATATTTAAAGCGGAGGACGGTAAGCTCATTAATGAACTGCGATACGGCAAAAGGTTTTGGATCCTCACCTCTTGCCTTCATCAGATCCTCTATTGAACCTGTTTTCTGGAGGGCGTCAAAAAATAATTTATTCTCTTTGTACATCTGGACAGGAGCAGAATAACTCCATAACTGCCCACCGCCAAAATAACTCAGTTTGACTCTCTTAAGTGGAGATCCCTCACCAGTAACAGGATTATAAGAAGAAGCCATTTGGATCTTACGCCTGTTGTTCTCCTTTATAATGTCTATAACCTCTTGTTCAGTCATTTTGTACGGAGATTTCTCTCTCTTAATTTATTACCTATGACAGACCTGATATGTTCTATTGACCATTGGTCATTAAGCCTTTCGGCTACACAATCATATATATGCTTTCTCGACACATGCGGGGCTAAATTTCCCCTGTTCGTGTCTACCAGTTCTTTAATCACATTCTCGTACTCTCTCATTATAACATCATGTCTCTCATCAGCCATTGACTGACGTTTTCTTTTCATGGATACGGAAATTTTAACGCAAATTTAGAGTTATTAAACCTGTTTTCAAAGTTATTAAACATAAAGTTTATCAACAATATACATATTTTGCAGCCTGATTGATACGTAATTTATTATGTATTATTAACAATAATTATCATGGCTGAAAATGAAAAAGAAGAAGTAAAAACACCGGAAGAAACTCCTGCCGAAGTAATTGCTGAAGCTCCTGTAGAAACAACTGAAGTTGCACCGGAGGCTACAGCCCAGGCAGAAACAGTCCCGGAGATAGAACCGCCGCTGTCCGAAGAACCTAAAAACAAACATGCTGAACGTCTTGCGAAGGCTTATCCTGATCGCACATTGGAGAAGGATGAGGATTACGAGAAAAGTTTGGATGATTACATCGGGGAGCTTGAAGAATACAAAGAGAGAGGAACAATGACAAACCAAAAGCTCATTGCTGTCTTTGAATCGGAGCCACAGGTAGGAGATGTGGTAAGGGATATGATCAACGGGTCAACATTTCGTGAAGCCCTTGCGAGACATGTATCCCCGGAAGATCTTACAGCTATCGAGGGAGATCCGGATTATGAAGGATGGACCAAAAATAAAACTGTAAGGGAGGAAAATCTTAATAAGCGTAAGGCAAGGCAGGAGGAGTATGATAAGAATCTTGAGTTCTCACAGCAGTCTGTCGAGACATTTGCCAAGGAGAACAACATGAATGACGAATCCGCTGCCAAATTTCTTGCGCGGTTTGATGCTATGCTTGCTGATATCAACAGCGGTAAGATCTCGAAAGAGATTCTTAATACCATGAAAAGAGCATGGGATTATGATAATGACATTGTACAAGCCAGGACTCAAGGTGAGCTGGCAGGTAAGAATAAAAATATTGTCGCTCAGAAAGAGGCTGAAAAGCCAAAGGGAGATGGGCTCCCAAAGATAGGGGGTTCGTCAGAGATGCCAAAAGCCAACAGGCCGGCACCTGAATACATAGACGACCTTATTGAGCGGACAAACAGAAAGCAAGCCCTTGGATCGTAACAAGGGGAGTATTAATAATTAAAAAAAGTAAGAGATGAAGAAACATAACATTTTTAAAATTGGAGCAAACCTGTTTGGGTTGATAGCTGTGCTATCGGTTCTTGCATTTTTCTCCACTGTGCTGGCTGTCGGCTCTTCAGTCGTATATGCCATAACCGGTGCGGTAATCGCCGATGGACCCGTGACTGTTGAAGAGGTAAAACTCGGATCGGCTGATCTGGATAAGGATTATGTCTCGAAGAAAGTTACCCAGATGCGTCCGGCGGCTACTCCCCTGGACACTATCATGAGACAGATTCCCAATCAGGTTGACTGCAAGTCATTCGTAACTGAATACTATGCCGTTGACAGCCGTCCTCTTTTCGACACAGTAAAGACTGCCTACACAAGTACAGGTGATGGACAACTTGTTTATGACCTTATAGTTGACAACATCTCAATGTGGAGCGCTGATGATACCTGTATGATTTATGGCGTCACCGGTGTGGATGGATTGGATCTTGTCTGCTTTATCATAAGTAAGAACGTGTCTGCAACGACAATCAAGATTCAGCCTCTAAATGGTCCCGCAGGATCAGGTAGTACCGCAGGAGAGATGATCCTTCCTGTCGCAGGGATCCCTGAAGATGCAAGGATAGTGAGATGCGGACCATGTAAGCATGAACTTGATGCCCAGACTACCCCTTATGCTATCATCCCCGTGAAAGACGACAACTATCTGCAGATCTTCATGGCACAGGTTGAAGAATCAACCTTCCAGAAGATACATGAGAAAGAGGTTGACTGGGGATTCAGCGATTACGAAGCCCAGAATATCTATGATATGAGGGCTACTATGGAGTTTAGCTTCATTTTCGGCGTGAAATCCAAGTTCTCGGATAACACAAATGCCAAGGAGAGATATACCACCGGAGGAGTCACCAGATATATCACCAAGGCCCTTGAATATGGTACGGGCGGCGGCGACAGATCCATTGACAATGCCACATTTGTTGACTGGAACCAGTCAATCTTTGCAGGCAATAGTGGTTCCGACACTCGTCTGTTTTTTGGAGGCGATGGTCTGATGAGTAACCTGATGAAGGTAGATACTGTCCTGAAGCAGATAGAAGCAAAAAACACCGAAGTTGTTTATGGTATTCGTTTCAACAAGATAGAAACGAACCACGGCGTTCTGCTGTTTAAACGTCACCCGATGCTTATGCTTGCCGGATGGAGTGAAAAAGGTATCGTTCTTGATCTTAACCATATTGAGAAGCATACCTTCAAACCAATGGCTACGCGCAAGCTGAGTCTTAAAGAATCCGGGCAGAGGAATGTTGATGCTGTCGTTCTGGAAGAAACCACAGGAGTGGTTTGCCGTTATCCAGACACTCATGCCATCATAGGTCCGAAAGCCTAAACTCACTTAACAAGGGAGGGGAAATAATTCCCCTTCCTTTTATTCTTTAACTAATATTTAAAATCATGACAAGAAAAGTCTATCAATTAAACCATTTCCAGCTATTAGATACTTACATCTTGGTAAATGGAAAGAAAAAGTTGATCCTGTTCAGAGGTGGAAGCCTAAAACCGAAGATCAACGGCAAATTTGCGACTACCGATCCAGCAGAGATTGCTGTTATGGATGAAGGAGCCAAGAGACCCGGAGCTGCCTATCGGTGTATCCTTTCCGATACGGTACCGGATGATGAACCTGAAAAAGTGCCGGAGCAGAAGGTAGATAAGGAACCTGCTTTGGTAGAAACAACAATGGCATCTGCAGGAATGAAGGTTGTCCCTGAAATCAATTCGGTACAGGACGCAAGGAATTATCTCGTTGAGAATGTCAAGGGATATACCATCTCAAAACTGCCAAATATGACAGCCGTGAAAAATGCTGCTGCAAAAAACAATATTCTATTTCCTAATCTTCCGTAAGAGATGGACAGACCGGGGTTAATAAATAAGGTAAAGATTAAACTGGATGAGTTCACGCCGGAAGGTGTGGGTTTTCCATTTGAAGATTATATTGACCCTATCCTTGATGAGAGTGGCAGGGAGATCCTTAAGGGGTCTCCCTTGCATCTTCTTACTCCTACAGCTATACCCACCGCAGAAGTTATCTATGACAGAAATAAGGCATATATACCCATGCCATCAGATTATGTCAAGCTGTATGAGATAAAGTATCCACTATGGGAGAAATCAGTTAGAAGAACTATATCACCAGAGGATCCCCTGTACAAGATACAAGAGAATGAGTACACCAAAGGTGGTTACAGCAGACCTTCTGTTGCGATAGTTCAGACATCGGTAAACGGAGGTGCTGTAACTAAATATTTTGAGTGTTCAAAAGTTGTTAACGAAGGAGGGGCAATCACCCCAATAGCCCTGTATGTCAAATCAGATGCCCCGGAAAACCTGAACGATTTATTCTCTGATGCCATAACCTGGCTTTGTGCATCAAAGTTGCTTGGCATCATGGGATATATTGATAAAGCCAAGCTGGCACTGGAGCAGTTTAGCAACTCTCTGATGTCGCTTGCTTCAATGTAGTATTAGTATTAACAATTAAAAACAAAATGTCATGCAAATAGGACAATATTTAAAAATTAAGATGTGGGACCCTAAAGTCCTTTTCCGCTCAATCAGAAAATCAGTAGATCTCTGGTTTGGAGCAGGCACAAGCCCTACACAGCTTGAGCTTAATGGAGTCCCTTGCACAAGTGTCAAGACCGTAAAAAAGACTATCGGACATCCTGGATGTATCGAAAGTGATTTCACATGGACTTCCGCTGCAAATACGACAGCGCAGAATAAAGACCTTGGGTCTATTGTTCCCGCCTTTGCCAGAGTTCTGGATGTTAAACTGGTTACTGAGGAAACACATACCGGCGCTGTATCCCTGGCTGTAACGGCAGGGAACGCATCAGCTGGTTCTGAGTTTGTTGCAACAGGAGCATCATATACTCTGAATGATGTTCGTGCATGCCTTCACGCAATAGCTTTAAATGTGGCTCCGGCAGCAGCAGCAAGCAAGGTATGGATAGGAGGAACTCCCGGTGCTAACTGGTCCCTGATGACCGCAGGCAGACTTGCTGTATATGTGACCTATATCGAAACTGTCTAAAAATTAAATAAAATGCCAGGTCGAGCTTCCATTATTTTTTATCGGGACAACAAAA
>DATKUS010000257.1:0-10463 GCA_035530535.1 Bacteroidales bacterium | reverse complement strand
CGCGGGGATGCTTCTAGGAGTCTGCCCTTCTCTGGATTATCGCGCTGCCAGCATGGTCTTTCACTCATGGGGAGAGGGAGGCGGATTATTCATAGGTCTGGATGGAACCGGGAAAGTCTTTATCCGTGATTTCACACGGGAAAATGAGTATCCGGCATATTCAGCCAAAGGGACAGGCAAATGGGAGGATGCTATACTCAGGATCACCGTTGAAGATTCGGAAGAGGATGCATCACTTATAAATGTTATTGCCGTTGATCCTTATACCAGAACGGTCATTTCTGAGGTAAGAGACGTAAAGGTACCTCGTGACAGGTTGACCGGCAACGTAGCACTGGTTTCACACTCCGGTTACATTGGTGATAAGAAAGAGACATTTTCTTTCGCACATTGGAGAATAAGAGGCACCAGGCTGGATACATTCAGAAACCACAACATAGGACCTCTGGTGACTGCTCAGTACACGCTCAGCAGGGGCATAATGAAAATGACAGCGCAACTTATGCCGCTCGAAAGGGAGCTGTGTGATTCGGTTGAACTGCAGCTTACTGATGAAGAGAAGTGGCAGACAGTTGCCGTAGCTGCTGTTGACACACCCTCATTCACAGCATCCTTCAGGTTGGAAAAATGGAAGGGCAGTGAAGACCGAAACTACCGTCTCGTGGCCAGGTATCCCTTTGGCAGGGAGGGCACTAACATATTGTCAGGAATTATCAGGCACGATCCTGTCGATAAGGAGCAGATAAAAGTCCTTTCCCTGTCATGCATTGAGCAGGTCATTAAACCTGACCCCGGAAAATGGGCCGGGATTGATGCAGGATATTTTCCGTTTGACAGGTTTCTTCTCTACCCGAATACAGTTCTTACGGAGAACCTGGAGAAACAGCATGCCGATCTTCTTTTTTTTGCCGGCGACCAGGTTTATGAGGGAGCCTCTCCTACCGCAGCTGAGTTTGGTGAAAATGAAATTTATGATTATCTGTATAAGTGGTACCTGTGGTGCCTTACCTACCGTGACCTGACAACCACCATCCCTGCCATCACCATTCCTGATGACCATGATGTATATCACGGTAATCTCTGGGGGGCCGGCGGCAGGCCTGTGCCTCAGGGACTGGACAGTAAGGATGGACAGGATGCAGGCGGATACAAAATGCCGGCCAGGTTTGTCAACATGGTGCAGGCGACCCAGACCAGTCACCTGCCTGATCCTGTAGACCCCGCTGCTGTTGAACAGGGCATAGGTGTTTATTTCACGGAATGCAACATCGGCGGTGTCAGTTTTGCGATCATTGAAGACCGTAAATTCAAGTCCGCCCCGAAAGAATTGCTCCCTGATGCGATGATAGAAAATGGCTGGCCACAGAATCCACGATGGAATCCGGCAAGACAGGCTGATGTACCCGGCGCCACTCTGCTGGGCGACAGGCAATATGCCTTTCTTGAGAAATGGGCTGATGACTGGTCGGGAGGCGCCTGGATGAAAGCAGTACTTTCACAGACTCTGTGGGCAAACCTTGCAACCCTGCCGGATTCAGCCACAAGTGATGATATAGTAACCTCCATGCCGGTTCCTGACTCCGGAGTATATGTTACCGGCGACAGAATCGTTTCTGACTTTGATTCCGACGGATGGCCTCAGGGTGGCCGCAACAGGGCACTGAAGATCATCCGGAAGGCATTTGCACTCCATATTGCAGGAGACCAGCACCTTCCTTCCACAATACATTACGGGACTGACGCATGGGGTGATGCAGGTTATGCCATAGTATCTCCTGCTACCGGAAATATTTTTCCCCAACGATGGTTTCCTCCTGTTCCGGGCAGGAACAGAGCAGAGGGTTCACCCGATTATACTGGTGATTTTGAAGACGGGTTTGGAAATAAAATCACTGTCGTGGCTGTTGCCAATCCTCACAAAAGTGCTGTAAAACCTGTCCGTCAAAATGAACTCATGACAGGATACAGCACCATTTTGTTTAATAAAAAGACCAGGGCCATCGAGCTTTCAAACTGGCCGGGATATGCTGATCCTAATACAGGAAGACCATTCCCCGGATGGCCGGTAAAAATCAATCAGAGCGATAATTATAGCCGAAATATTGTGGGCTGGCTGCCGGAGATTATGACCGAGGGAATAACTGACCCTGTTATCAGGGTTATAAATGAATATACGGGAGAGATCATTTACACATTAAGGATAAGCGGCAATTCTTACCAGCCGGCTGTCTTCAGTTACGGACTCTATACTATTGAGGCCGGGGACCCGGATACAGGGGTCTGGAAAAAAGTTGAAGGGCTGGCTGCATGGTCAATAAAGGAAAGACAGAAGGTAGTTATTTCATTCTAAAAAGAGAGGGCCCGTATATTACGAGCCCTCAAAATATCTGACAGTTGCTGAGTTCTATTTCTTTACAGGCGCATTTTTCAGCGTAGCCAGCAGAAAATTCCAGAATTTATCAACTGATTCAATCTCCACCTTTTCATCCGGGCTGTGAGGGAAACGGATTGTCGGGCCGAAGCTTATAGTGTCAAGGTCCGGATATCCTCCCATGATAATACCGCATTCAAGTCCGGCATGTATTGCTTTGATCTCCGGGATCTTTCCGTACAGTTTCTTATATGTATCCTGCATGGTCTTCAGAATAGCCGATGACATATCAGGCTTCCATCCCGGGTAACTACCCTTGAGTTCAACCTTGGCATCGATAAGATGAAATATAGCTGCAATCTTCCATGCGGTTGCTTCCTTGGCTGTATCAACAGAGCTTCTGGTAAGACAGTATGCTTCAAACTTACCCTCATTTATCCTTACAATGGCAAGGTTGTTTGAGGTCTCGACAAGGCCCGGCATACTCTGGCTCATCCTCTGAACACCGTGGGGGCATGCAAATACTGCTCTGATTATACGGTATTGATCACCGGCGTTCATCACTTTTGCAGGCGCTTTGCAGGCTTCAGCGGTGAACCTGACATCAGGATCGCTTTCTTTGAATTCTGTTTTATACATCCTATCGTAACCCTTGACGAATTTCTCGAATTCGGCCTTTTTGATCGCCGGCACAACAACAGTGCCGAATGCTTCACGCGGTATGGCGTTGCGCAGGTCTCCACCGACAAATGATGCAATGCGCATTCCAAAGTCGTGTTCTGCCTGCTGGAAGAACCTGAACATCAGCTTATTGGCATTACCGCGTTCAAGGGGAATATCAACACCTGAGTGACCTCCGCGGAGACCCTTGATGACGATATTGTAGGCTGTGGTTCCTGCCGGCGTTTTATCAAGACCGTAGTTACGCGTAGCTTCTACATCAATACCTCCGGCACAGCCTACATACAGTTCACCCTCATCTTCGGAGTCCATATTGATCATGATCTCGCCCTTCAGGACTCCTTTTTTCAGATTATTAGCACCGGTCATGCCTGTCTCTTCATCTATTGTAAAGAGAGCCTCAAGCGGGCCGTGGACAACATTAGGATCAGTCAGGGCAGCCATCGAAGCGGCTACACCTATTCCATTATCAGCTCCCAGGGTTGTTCCTTTCGCCTTTACCCATGCACCATCAACATGAGCCTCGATAGGATCAGTTTCAAAATTAAATACCTTGTCAGAATTCTTTTGAGGCACCATGTCGAGGTGTCCCTGGAGTATTATGCCCTTGCGGTTCTCCATGCCTTTTGTGGCAGGTTTGCGAAGTATGACGTTGCCGGCTTTATCAACAATTGTCTCAATACCATGGTCTTTGCCAAACTTCTTCATGTAATCAATCATTTTCTGCTCCTTCTTTGAAGGACGGGGGATCTGTGTAATTTCATAGAAAT
The DNA here is from genome assembly GCA_035530535.1 of Bacteroidales bacterium. Lineage (GTDB taxonomy): Bacteria > Bacteroidota > Bacteroidia > Bacteroidales > VadinHA17 > SR-FBR-E99. The sequence goes on along the minus strand of DATKUS010000257.1, from coordinate 6,641 downwards.
ATTTCCACAGAATTTTTGGTTCAAGATTACGTATATCACTCATAATTAATTATTTAATGATTATTTTTTAACAATATTCGGCATCTCAAGGCCGTATCCCTTTTTCTTGTTCTCTGCTTTCAGCAGGAATCCGAATACCAGGGCAACCACTCCAAGCCCGGTAAATATCATCATGGGCAGCTGATAATTGTAACTGGGTACAGGAACACCGTCAAGCATATAGGAACCAGTGATGCAGTATTTGTCAAGCACCCAGCCGATAAGGTAAGGCACTCCCATCAGTCCCCAGTTCTGCACCCAGAAGATAAGGGCATAAGCTGTTCCCAGTTGTTTTTCCGGGATGATCTTTGGAACCGAAGGCCACATGGCCGAAGGCACAAGCGAGAACCCGACGCCCAGGATAATGGTCAGTACTATTGCCATCCAGGGCTTATCCAGGCCCGGTATTGAGAACATTGTATGTACGAAGATCAACAGGATGGCTCCGATTATCATTATCGTTGCGCCTTTACCCTTCCGGTCATAGAGGTTCCCGAAGAACGGCGTCAGGATGATTGTCCCGAAAGGAAGCATCGATGGTATCAACCCTGCAGTCTGTGGATCAATACCGAATTTATTTACCATCAGGTCAGAAGCGTATTTCAGGAAGGGGAATACAGCTGAGTAAAAAAGCACACAAAGTATAGCAATGTACCACCATCCGCGGTTGCGCAGGATAAACAGAATGTCTTTGAGGCTGAAACTTTCTTCTTCAACAACCAGATCTTTATCAGCCAGCGCAACAGAAGCATCAAGCCTCTTGTCCATACCACAGTAAATAAAGAATGCTATCATACCAATACAGAGGAGTATCAGCGCAATGAGAATGGGCATAGAAACATGGCCCAATGACCTGGCAAGAGGTGCTGAGGTTGCAAGCGCAAGTGTTGTTCCAAGGCGTGCTGTGGCCATCTCAAGCCCCATGGCAAGGGCAAGCTCTTTACCCTTGAACCATTTGACAATGATCTTTGAAACCGTGATACCGGCTATTTCAACGCCCACTCCGAAGATGGCGTAACCAAGCCCGGCTATCAAAACCTGGGACTTGAAGCCGAGAATGAACTGACCGTCAAGCGAGTGTGTGGATATGGCCCAGAACTTGATAGCTGTACCTGCAACCATCAGCATCGTTGCCATTTTTCCTGTAAAGCGGATTCCTTTTTTATCCAGAATGATCCCTCCAATTATAAGCATCAGGAGAAATACATTGAACCAGCCGTAAGCGCTGGTGAAGAATCCGTACTCTTCACTGTTCCACATTAACTGCTGCTCAAGCATTGGCTTCAGGGGAGCCATGGCATCGGTAAGGAAGTAACCGCACAGCATGGTGAAAGCAACAACTGCCAACGCAGTCCATCTCGCAGCCTTGGAGTCAGCAAGGGTTTGTCTTATTTTTTCCATTTTTCAAGTTTAATTATTAAAATTAAGGACTGTAAATGTATAAAAAAAACCTCCATAACACTTTTCAATAATCATCTTTAAAATGAACTTTGTGGCATGGTTTTGGTTATTCTAATGAACCGATTATATTTGCGCGATAAATATTCAAATATTTTGATAATCATAAACAGCTCAATATCATGAAGAAGCTTATTCTAGTACTGATGTTTGCCATTCCGGCCCTTATCCTTTCAGGACAGACAGCTTCGGTAAAGTGGTACACTATTGAAGAAGCGGCCTCTCTGGCCAAAACCACACCACGTCCAATCTTTGTGGATGCTTACACAGACTGGTGCGGCTGGTGCAAAAAGCTTGACAGTGAGACATTTTCCAACCCGGTTATCGCTGACATCCTGAATTCCAGGTTTTATCCTGTAAAATTTGATGCCGAATCAAGTGCACCGGTGACTTTTCAGGACAGGACATTTGTGAATGACGGCAAACTGGGTAAAACACATCAGCTTACATACGCGCTGCTGCAAGGCAAACTCAGTTATCCCACCGTTGTGTTTCTTACGGCAAAGAGTGAGCTTATAACTCCTGTCAGCGGATACCGGGCAGCAAAGGATTTTGAACCCCTGCTTGCTTATTTTGCCGGGACTACATGGCAGAAACAAAGCTTCGAGGAGTTCATGAAGACATTCGAGGGCAAGGTTAAAGAATAAACAAGCTCCCCTTTTATTTTCCTATTATAATATTTGAAGGAAGTGTGACAGTATTGCCGAACTGGTAAACCAGTTTCCTTGCAGTGCACAGTGTCTCATTTCCCTGGGTGATACGGATGTCAACTACATCGGGCACCCTGTAATACAGTCTGTCAGCCCTGTCTATCTCTTTCTGAGACATTATGGGTCTTACTACCAGGTTCAGGTTCTGTGTCTTGTTTGAGGGCACCAGTTCAAGGTCAACAGGTTTTCCCGAACTGCTTCCTGCCAGCCTCATTCCTTCTACAGAACTGAAGTTAAACAATGTGGTTTTTTTGCCTGCCATTGAAGGCTGGGGGGTGAACCAGATTCGGAAATGCCTAGTCTCGCTCCAGTTTTTACCGGCAAACAATGCCGTATATTCCCTGTCAAGCCTGTTTATCTCGTTTATTGCAGCCTCATCCTGCGGAAAAATATTGGTTTCCCCAGTAAGTATCATATGTTTTCCCTCGCGAAGTTCAAGGAGTTTTTGAGCAGCAGCGGCAGCCTCCTCCCCAACCGAAGGCTTTTTCTTATTCTCAACCAGATAGGGAACCCTTATAAAAGCAGTGTCAGCTTTAATAACCTTATATACTGTATCGGTCTTCATGGAGGTATATACATCAGCGCCGAGATCCGGGAACAGCAATCCTGAATAATCGGTACCCCCCTGATTGTGTGAAAAACTTGTCGATGAATAGACATCAGGTGTTATATCAAGGATTAGGCCGCTTCGTTTCAGGGCAAGAACGTTAGTCTGCATAAGCGATGTTCCCTGTATTATATAAAACTGCGACGGGTCAAGCTCTTCCACGGTACAAAGAGTGACATTACCCATGGTCCATATCTCTTCCTCGGACATTATGACATTATCAAGGCCAAGCATCTCTTTGGCAAATCCGGCATAAGGGCCTGGCACCACAATGGTTCTTTCTGCAACAACATCAATCTCAAAAACTGTCAGGGGGAGTGCATAGATCACACTGCCTTCGGTTACCTTTACCTCCCCACCCAGAGGCAAGATGACAACATCCGAGCCTGGTCTGTTTCTAAGCGAAAGACACCCTGAAAACATTAGTATTAATATTACTAGTCCGGCTCCGGCGGCTTTTCTTATTGATAACTGATTTGTCATAAGTACATGTTAAAGTTATTAAACATGGTTTCACGGAAAGCCCTTCCGATATTGATTATGATGTCTCCGGCAATCAAAGATTCCTCCGAATGTATCCTGAGGGCAAGGTCTCCGGCTGCACCGTGAAGATATACAGCCGCAACAGCAGCCTGCTCCGGGGGGTATTCCTGTGCAAGCATTGAGGTTATCATTCCGGTCAGCACATCACCCGTTCCCCCGGTGGCCATCCCGGGATTCCCTGTGCTGTTGAAATAGACTTTCCCATCGGGTAGGGCCACTGATGTACATGAACCCTTGAGAACTATGATGCAATTATGCTTTGATGCAAACTCCCTTTGAATCATAAGCAGCTGATAATCGGATTTATCGGTCTTTGCAAGTCGTTTAAACTCACCGGGATGAGGTGTCAGAATTGATCCGGGAGGCAGAAGTGCAAGGGCTTCAGGCTCCAGGGCCAGGATATTAAGGGCATCTGCGTCGAGTACGAGCGGTCTGTTGCATGATTTCAACAGATCAGTTATCGCATTCCTGGTATCAGGGTCAGTTCCAAGACCGGGTCCGACCCCGACGGCGTTATACCGGGCAAGATCAGGCATTGTAGTGATGAACTCAGCTCCCGGATCGGGTGAGACCATAGCCTCAGGCAATGCGGACTGTATTGGGATAACAGCTGAACCAGGAGTATGCACTGTCACAAGGCCAGCGCCTGTACGCATCGCAGCTGCGGCTGCAAGTATGGCAGCACCTGCTTTGCCATGCGACCCGGCAATGATCAGGGCATGACCAAAAGCACCTTTATGATCAAATTTCTTCCTTTTCCTCAGAACCGGCCTGATATCTTTTGCCTCTACAAATTGATAAGCGGAAGGCATTGAGGAAATGGTTGGAGCATGAAGACCTATGTCAAGGACCTCCCACTTATCAACAAATGCTGAGGTACCAGCAAACATGAATGAAAGTTTGGGGAATTGAAAAGTGAGCGTCAGAGAGGCTTTAATGATTGCCGACGGATCGGCAGTGCTGTTATCATCGCAGAACAGGCCTGAGGGAACATCAATGGAAATGACGTAAGTCCCTGAGGAATTAATCATCCGGATAGCATCCGCTGCGAGTCCTGAGGGAGGTCTTGTCAGTCCGCTACCAAAAATGGCATCAATAACTGTCTCATTCGGAGATAGTACCGGAAAAGATGCCGTGTCAGTAAGAGTGACGGGAATGATCCCTGATTTGTTGAGTCTCTGCAGGTTAGCTTCCTGCTCCGTGCTGTGCCTCACACCTGTCTCAATGAGAAATACTCTGAGCTGGTATCCTTCGTTTTTCAAAAGGCGTGCAATGACCAGGCCGTCACCGCCGTTGTTACCGGGACCCGCAAAAACAGCAACACTGCTCTCCTCTGAGAGCTTATCCTTTATCCTTAGAAATGCTGCATTTGCTGCCCGTTCCATGAGCGCCATTGATGTAACAGGCTCAAGTTTAATCGTGGCTTCTTCAAGATATTTAATCTCCCTGGCTGAATAGACCTTCATAAGATTACTTTTTATACAAATTTAGCGATTAGAAGATTCAAAATGATTGTTCTCAATTATAAAGTCTGTTATTCTCAATTAAAAAAGATTTATATATTTGTCTTCACCATAAATTTCGAAACAATTTAAAACAAAAAATTATGCTTAAAAACCATCCAAAAGGGCTGCTGGTAGCCTTTTTTGCCAATATGGGAGAAAGATTCGGATTCTATACCATGATGGCCATATTAGTTCTCTTCCTGCAGGCTAAATACGGATTATCAGCCGATAAAGCCGGTGAAATCTACAGTTGGTTCTATTTCAGTATATATGCTCTTGCCCTGGTAGGCGGTATCCTGGCTGATTCCACTCGTAAGTACAAGACGGTCATCCTGTTTGGTATCATTATCATGTTTGGGGGTTATCTGCTGATGGCCATTCCGGGCATGTCGCTTACATTTACGGTTATTGCCCTTTTCACAATAGCATTCGGTAACGGTTTGTTCAAGGGCAACCTTCAGGCGGTTGTAGGTCAGATGTACGATAATCCTCAGTACTCAAAATTGAGAGACACTGCATTCATGATCTTTTACATGGGGATAAATGTGGGAGCCTTTTTTGCTCCGTTCGCCGCAAACGGAATTCGTAACTGGTGGCTGAAAGTCAATGGTTTTATTCATGACGGAAGCCTTCCTTCACAATGTCATCAATTCATTAACGGAACCCTGGCTGATTCTGATAAACTGGCTGAGTTCCAGAGGCTTGCAGATAATGTAAATCTTGCCGGGCCGATAACTGACCTTGGAACTTTCTCCCATAGTTATCTGGATGTCTTTTCAAAAGGATATAATTATGCTTTCGGAATAGCTGCCGGAGCAATGATTATTTCACTTCTTGTATATGTTTTCTTTAACAGGCTACTCCCGAATAAAGAGAAACCTGCCAGGGATTCTTCAACAACAGCCACGGGTCTCGCGTTCGAATTCAAACCCTTGATTTTCGCTCTTATTTCAATGGGTGTATTTGCTTTCGGGCTGAGCTTTGTTGTTGGCATTGCTGATGGCCTTGCCTTCGGTCTTTTTGCTGGTTTCATAACCTGGATACTAACTACCGCCAAAAAAGACGAATATGCAAGAGTTTCGTCACTGATACTTGTCTTTATAGTTGTGGTTTTCTTCTGGATGTCATTCCACCAGAATGGACTTACACTGACCCTGTTTGCACGAGATTTCACGGCTAAGCAGGTAAGCCCTTTCACCAATCTTTTCTTTACTCTTCCGTCAATACTGACTGTTATAGGTTCAATTGCAGGACTTGTGATACTTGTAAGGAAGAGTATGAAGCCTGTTGCCAGGGTTATTGGTGCAGCGGTGCTTGTGGGATGTCTGGTGGCCGCATATTTCTTTGTGGTTAACGCTGACAGTCTGAATTCTATTGCCCCGGAGGTATTCCAGTCTTTCAATCCTCTCTTCATCGTCGCCCTCACCTTTCCTGTCATGGGAGTCTTCGCATGGCTCAACAAAAAGAATATTGAGCCTTCCACTCCGAAGAAGATAGGCATAGGAATGATCATTGCAGCAATAGGATTTATTGTGGTGCTTCTGGCCTCTGTCAAACTTCCGTCACCGAATTCACTGAATAATGCTCCTGTGTCAGAGGCATTAAGAGTGACCCCCTACTGGCTGATAAGCAGTTATCTTATCCTTACTATTGCTGAGCTATTCCTAAGTCCCATGGGTCTTTCTTTTGTCTCCAAAGTGGCACCTTCACGGTTCCAGGGTCTTATGCAGGCCGGCTGGCTTCTGGCAACAGCGGTTGGCAACAAACTACTGTTTGTGG
>DATKUS010000256.1:0-2337 GCA_035530535.1 Bacteroidales bacterium | reverse complement strand
AAACCCGAAATTTGTTTAATTGTTTATATGGTGATAATGAGGAAATTAAGCCCACGCAGAAGCAAGTTCCTTATTTTAGTATTCCCAGCTCTTTTCCTACTTTAGTGAATGCTGTTATGGCTTTATCAAGGTGTTCTGTCTCATGGGCTGCGGAGATTTGAACTCTGATACGTGCTTTGTCTTTGGGAACAACAGGGTAATAGAATCCAATAACATAAATACCCTCGCTGAGCAGCCTGGAAGCCATTTCCTGCGAAAGTTTTGCATCATAGAGCATCACCGCGCATATAGCCGACTGTGTAGGTTTAATATCAAATCCGGCCTTAAGCATCTTCTCCATGAAATATTCAGTGTTGCTATGCAGCTTATCCTGAAGCTCATTGGTCTCAGTCATCATATCAATCATCTTTATTCCGGCAGCAGCCACCAGCGGAGGGATGGAATTAGAGAAGAGGTAGGGTCTTGAGCGCTGGCGAAGCATCTCAATGATCTCTTTCTTTCCTGTGGTGAAGCCGCCGATAGCTCCTCCGAAAGCTTTGCCGAGCGTTCCTGTTATGATCTCTATTTTCCCTTTCAGGTTATGCAGTTCTGTCACTCCGCGGCCTGTGCGGCCAACAACGCCGGCCGAATGCGACTCGTCAACCATGACCATGGCGTCATATTTGCAGGCCAGCTCATAAATTCTGTCCAGCGGTGCCACGTTTCCGTCCATTGAGAAGACTCCGTCAGTGACTATCAGCCTGTATCGTTGCTGCTGGGCCAGTTGAAGCTGTGCCTCAAGGTCAGCCATATCAGCGTTCTCATACCTGTATCGCTGCGCCTTGCAGAGACGAACGCCGTCAATAATCGAAGCATGATTCAGGGCATCGGATATTATTGCATCTTCACTTGTAAGAAGCGGCTCAAATACACCTCCGTTGGCATCAAAACATGCTGCATAGAGGATAGTGTCCTCCGTGCCGAAGAATTCGGCTATTTTCTTTTCAAGCTCTTTGTGCAGGTCTCCTGTACCGCAGATGAACCGTACCGATGACATGCCGTAGCCGTGAGTATCGAGGGCCACCTTTGCTGCCTCGACAAGCTTTTGATTACTGGAAAGTCCCAGGTAGTTGTTTGCGCAGAAGTTGAGAACCTTCTGTCCGCTTTCAAGCGTTATTTCAGCCCCCTGTGGTGAAACAATTATTCTCTCGTTCTTATAAAGCCCTGCTTCTCTTATCTCTTTTAGCTGGATATTGAGATGATCCTGATAACTATTATACATCGTCGGAATTATTCATTGAAAAACGAATGCAAAGATGGCGTTTTACAATGAAAATTTTATGATGATAATCATCAATATAAAATATGAAGCGGAATTTTAAAAGTTTCCTTTTGCAGGGTCCTTACAGTCCGTATTTCGCCACTATCTCATCCTTTGAAAGACCCAGTATCCCGTATTTTTTGCCCACTTTTACGAATGCAGCAAGGGCTTTGTCGAGGTGATGGAACTCATGCCCTGCCGAGATCTGTGTTCTTATGCGTGCCTGTCCGTTGGGGACTACGGGGAAGAAGAATCCGATAGCGTAGATGCCTTCGTTATAGAGATCTTTTGAAAAGTCCTGGGATAGTTTTGCATTGAAAAACATTACAGGCACAATGGGGCTGTCACCCTCTTTCAGGATGAAGCCGGCCTCCTTCAGGCCTTTTCTCCAGTATTCAGCATTTTTCTCGAGTTTATCGCGTCGCTCTGTGCTGGCTGACAAAATATCGAACACCTTCAGCACGCCTGAAACAATGACGGGAGCAATAGTGTTGGAAAAGAGGTATGGACGGGCTTTCTGCCTGCACATCTGAACGATCTCTTTTCTTCCCGACACACAGCCTCCTGATGCTCCTCCCAGTGCCTTGCCGAAGGTTGTAGTTATAATGTCAATTTTCCCCATGACATTGCAGTGTTCATGAGTACCGCGGCCTGTCTTTCCGATGAAGCCTGTAGAATGAGAGTCATCGACAAGGATCATGGCATCATATTTTTCACATAGCTTCACCATTTCATCCAGCCGGGCAATATCGCCGTCCATTGAAAACACTCCGTCAGTGATCACCAGCTTTATCCTTTTGTCAGAGTGAAGCAGGAGCTTCTCTTCCAGGTGCTCCATGCTCGAATGCTTGAAGGTGTCATGTTGTGCGCTGCACAACCTCATGCCGTCAATTATGGAAGCGTGGACAAGCCTGTCGGAAATCATTATGTCCTCACTTGTCAGGATGGCTTCAAAAACTCCGGCATTGGCGTCCATGCACGAGGGAAAGAGGATGGTGTCTTCGGTGCCGAGAAACTCCGTCACCTTGTTCTCCAGT
>DATKUS010000255.1:0-7035 GCA_035530535.1 Bacteroidales bacterium | reverse complement strand
TTGAATTTGAAGTTGGTTTTAGAGACAATAGAGGTGAATTACAGTATTCTGTTAATCTAAACCTGGCAACTAATGATAATAAGGTTACTTATCTAAACCCGTCTATTGCACGCCTGCTTGGTCCGAATGTTGGCCCGGGATGGAATGCGACTGCAACTGAAGTAGGTTATCCAATTTGGTACTTCAGGGGTTATAAAACCGATGGAATTGACCCCGTAACAGGTGATGCCATCTTTGTTGACGTAAATGATGATGGTGTAATTACCAGCGATGACCAGACGATGATTGGAAATCCTCATCCCAAGGTTATATATGGTGGTAATATAAACTTAAGTTACAAGGGATTTGATTTGAGTGTTTTCGCACAAGGTATGGCAGGAAATGATGCTATAATAGGCTGGATCAGGAATGACCGTGCTTATTGCAATAAACCTACTGTACTTACTGATAACCACTGGTCTGCTACCAACACGACTGGTACTATGCCCGGTGCAAATGCAAGCGCATTATCATGGAACAGTGACCTGCTTGTTTTTGATGCATCCTACCTGAGGATACAACAAATACAATTAGGTTATAATCTCCCGCTTTCTTTGTTGAAGAGCATTAAATTAAGCGGCGTAAGGGCTTATATTTCGTTTGATAATTTCTTCATTTTTACGAAATATCCCGGTTTCGATCCTGATGCTGGTACAACTGGTGACAGGGCTAATGAACGTATTGGTATCGATAAGGGAGTTTATCCGGCTTCTAAGAAAATAATGCTCGGCGCTTCAATTTCTTTCTAATTTAACATTAAAGTTATAAGCGATGAAAACAAAAATAAAAAGAATTAACATAATTGTATTTGCATCAACACTCCTGTTGTTTGCATGTTCAGAAAGTTTTCTCGACACGGAGCCTCGTGGTGTACTGTCTGTGGATAACTTTTACAAGACTGATGCTGAAGTTGCTTCAGGTACGCTTGTATGCTATGACCTGGTCCAGGACCAGCAATTTGGAATTTGGCAAGGATCTTATCTGGTAAGAATGGTTTTAGGTGATGAAGCAATTACCGGTGGTGGTGGTCGCGGTGACCAACCCGGATATGAAGAATTGAATGAGTTCAATTTTGGCCCCAATAATCCGTTCATGGGTCAAGTGTATGCCGGTTGCTTTAGGATTATTAACAGGTGTAATACTTTGCTTACCTATGTTACCGACGATTCCCCTGCAAAGAAAATTAACATTGCTGAAGCAAAATGTTTGCGTGCATTTGCTAATTTCGAACTTGTGACTTTGTATGGTGGAAATGCTTCCCTCGTTTTAAATCTCCTCGGCCCCAGCGAATATCAACAGGGTCCTGGCGGAGAGGCCAATTTCTGGACAGCAATTGAAGCCGATTTGACTGAAGCTGCTGCTGACCTTCCTAAGAAAAGCGAATATTCTGCAAGCGACAAATATCGCGTTTCGAAAGGTTTTGCACAGGCCTTGCTAGGCAAAGCCTATCTGTATCAGGGTAAATATGCTGAGGCTGCTGCTATCTTTGAAACTGTTATAACTTCCACCGAATACAGTCTTGTACCTGCTACAACTGTTGCTAGTATGGAAGATATATTTAAAATTCCACAGGAGTTCGGTAGGGAGTCTCTTTTTGAAATTTCTTTTAGCCCTTCCACAAGCAGGGATTGGGGTAATTTTGATTGGGGCAATAACCGTCGTAACGAAAACTGTATTACATGGGAGTTGATGGGCGCCAGAGGTGAATATTTTAGTGATTTAGCTCCTATTGGCATGAGCGGTGGATGGGGCTTCGGTTATCCAATTCCTCGCGTTGATGCCCTGTTTTTAAGCGAAGGACCTGCTGATAATATCAGAAGACAGGCAACTTTGATGTCGAGTGCTGAATTGACGGCTGCCGGTGTTACAGTTGGTAATGCTTCTGGTACTTTGGCTTATGGCTATGCAGGATATATCAGGGTAAAATATGCCTCATGGTTATCTGAAAGAGGCGCACCTGTTGGTGAATTGAACTATGGTACAAACCTGCGATACATGCGTTATGCCGATGTATTGCTTATGGCTGCCGAAGCAAATATTCTTAAGACATCTCCAGATAATACGAAAGCACGTGGTTATATTAACCAGGTAAGGACCAGGGCAGGTTTAGGCATTGCTCCTGAAGCTGATGCTAACCTGTTTGACAGGATTGTTAAAGAAAGGCAAATGGAGTTAGCTTTTGAAGGATGGCGTTACATGGACCTGATGCGTTGGATCAAGAATGGTAAAATGACCGAAGCTCAAGTACAAACCCTTATGGATGCATGCATTCCATATTTACCAAAAGGTGCCGGCGATGTTCCTTACAGGAAAGCATGGCAAGTCAAGTATAAATTGTTGGCTATTCCTGAACAGGAAATTTTAACTAACCCGAATGCAGTTCAGAACGACGGTTACTAGTATTACCTAATTGCATATATTAGCGTATTCATCTGAAAGTACCTGTTCGTTTTATTTTGATGATTTTTCAAGCCTTCATGTAGAAGGCATAACGAAATAGTGCATTTTTCAGGGTTGTCTGAAAGCAGACTAAAACCTTTCAGGCAACCCTTTTTTACCTTTTATTAAATACGGAAATGAATTCTACGAAACAATCACTTGTAATGTTATTGGTATGTCTTTCATTGCTGGTCCCTTCCTGCAAAACAGGAGAGACAGCACGGAATGACGCTGACGCCAGGGCTGAAAAGATGCTCGCTCAGATGACCCTTGATGAAAAGATAGGCCAGATGTCACAGCTTGACCTCGGTTATTTCATGGATTCTGAGCAATTGAAAAAAGCTGTCAGGGATGGAAGGTGCGGCTCGATACTGAACTATATAGGTGCTGAACAGGTCAATGGGATCCAAAAGATCGCAGTTGAGGAGAGCAGGCTTGGGATCCCGCTGATAATCGGCAGGGATGTCATTCACGGTTACCGTACCATTTTTCCTATTCCTCTTGGAATGGCTGCTTCGTGGAATCCGGGAAATGTTGAGAAGGCATTCCGTATTTCAGCCATTGAGGCATCGTCACAGGGTATAAAATGGACTTTTGCCCCGATGATAGACATCACCTGGGATCCCCGTTGGGGAAGAATTGCGGAGGGTTGCGGAGAAGATCCTTTCCTTGCTTCTGCAATGGCTGCAGCCATGGTTAAAGGAATACAGGGCGACAGTCTTACTGACCCGACCTCACTGGCGGCCTGTGCGAAGCATTATGTCGGATACGGCTTTTCAGAGGGCGGCCGTGATTATAATACTACTTATATTACCGAGCCGGTTCTGAGGAACGTGGTTCTGAAACCTTTTAAGGCAGCAAAAGATGCAGGGGCTCTCACATTCATGTCTGCATTCAATGACCTGAACGGGATACCTGCCTCTGCAAATAAATTCACCCTCCGCACGGTACTGCGTGATGAGTGGAAATTTGACGGGTTTGTGGTCAGCGACTGGGGCTCTGTAACGGAGCTTATCGCTCATGGTTATGCCAATGATGAAAAGGATGCAGCAGCAAAAGCCATAAATGCAGGGGTGAACATGGAGATGGCCACTACCGCCTATTTTGACAATATAAAGAGTTTGCTTGATGAGAATAAGATAACACAGGCACAGATTGACGAAGCAGTGTTGAATATTCTCAGAGTAAAGTATAAACTGGGGCTGTTTGAAAATCCCTATGTTGATCCTGAATCTGAAAAGATAATTTTGGACCCTGCCTTCCTTGAGCATGCCCGTACAGTGGCAAGGGAGAGCACGGTGCTGTTGAAGAATGAAGGCAAGACGTTGCCCCTGGGTGCGGATATCTCCTCGGTGGCTGTGATAGGCCCATTGGCTGATGCTCCTCGTGACCAGCTTGGCACATGGTGCTTTGACGGCCGTGGTGAGAACTCTGTCACTCCTTTGAAAGCCATCACGGAATTGCTGGGAGAGAAGAAAGTTAATTATGTCAGCGGGCTGAAGTACAGTCGCGATAAAAGTACATCGCAATTTAACGCTGCCATTGCAGCTGCCAGAAAATCTGACGCCATACTGTTTTTTGCAGGCGAAGAGTGGATCCTTTCAGGCGAGGGTCAGTGCCGTGGTGAGATTGACCTGCCAGGAGCACAGAGTGAACTTATCTCTGAACTGTCAAAGACGGGCAAGCCCCTCATCATAGTTGTGATGGCAGGACGCCCTCTGGCCATAGGCGATGAGATGAATGAATCGGATGCAGTTCTCTATGCATGGCATGGTGGCACAATGGCGGGTCCGGCACTTGCAGACCTTATCTTTGGCAAAGAGTCACCTTCAGGAAAGCTGCCGGTCACTTTTGTCAAGGGCGCAGGACAGATACCGTTCTATTATTACCATATGAATACCGGCAGACCGGCCACAGCGCAATCATGGACACCCATTGACAGCATCCCCGTCGAGAACCCTCAGAGTTCACTCGGGTACAAATCGTTCCAGCTGGATTACGGTTACACGCCGCTGCTGCCATTCGGCTTCGGTTTAAGCTATACTACATTTGAATACTCTGATCTGTCGTTGTCGGCTCTCTCAATGAGTCTGACAGGTTCGATTGATGTCAAAGCGACAATTACCAATACGGGAGACATGGATGCTGTTGAGATAGTCCAGCTTTATATCCGTGACCGTGTGGGAAGCATAACAAGGCCCGTAAAAGAGCTTAAGGGCTTCAGGAGAGTGAACATCAGGAAGGGCGAAAATGCCGTGGTAGAGTTTACAATAGATGCCGCTGATCTGGCGTTCTTTAATGGTAAAGAGACTCTTACCGAAGCAGGTCAGTTTGATGTGTGGATAGGAACAAACTCAGATGAAGGGTTACACGGTGAATTTATAGTTGAATAGACTGAAAATAAGGAAGAGGAAGATGAATATAGCATTGTTACTGGTTTTTTGTATAGGATCTCTAATCACGCCGGGATGTGTTAAAGTCAAGGAGCCGGCCTTTGTTCCCGAAAAGCCCAATTTTTCAAAAACTCTTGTATGGAGTGATGAGTTTGACTACAATGGACTTCCCAACTCTGCCAAATGGAGTTATGACACTGCCAACAATGAAGGAGGATGGGGGAACAATGAAAAGCAGTTTTACACACAGGCACGACTGAAAAATGCTGAGGTAAAAGACGGTTTCCTGCGAATCACTGCTATAAAAGAGGAATACAAGGGATTTCACTACACATCGGCGAGGCTTATTACAAAAGGAAAGGGTGACTGGCTGTATGGAAGGATGGAGATAAAGACCAAGTTGCCTGACGGCAGGGGCATGTGGCCTGCCATATGGATGCTCTCCACAGACTGGTCTTATGGTGGCTGGCCTGCAAGCGGAGAAATAGATATCATGGAGAATGTGGGATATGATCCTTACGTCATTGTGGCCTCCGCTCATACGGAGAAATACAATCACACTATCGGCACTCAAAAAAATGCCACCATTAATATTCCAACATGCTATTCTGACTTTCACGTATATGCCCTCGAATGGGAGGTTAATGAGTACAGGGTTTATGTTGATGACTCTCTTTATTTTACTTTCAAGAATGAAGGCTCAGGGTATAAAGTGTGGCCGTTTGACAAGAGGTTTCATCTGCTGCTGAATGTGGCAGTAGGAGGCAACTGGGGAGGTGCCCAGGGAATTGATGACTCGGTCTTCCCACGAACAATGGAGGTAGATTATGTGAGGGTTTACCAGTTCAAATAGGTGTTAAAGTGAAAATAAAGACTGTCATGATTCCTGATTTAGTGCTTATTGTGGTGAATACCGCATCAACAACCAGAAACTTCAATCTTAAATTCAAGGGGAAATCTGTGCAGATGACACTTGACAGCGGTGCCGTAGGAACTTATATCTGGTAAAAGCTAGTTCCTGACAACTTTTGAGCTACGGGTTTGCCGTTTGGTGGCCACGCTAACGATATAAGTTCCTTTTGCGAATCCGCTCATGTTGAGTTCATAACTGTCAGTGCCCGGTTCTGCTGTAAACAGGGTACGCCCCTGCAGGTCAATGAGGCTGACAGATATTATTGCATCATCGGAAGTTATGTAGAGCTTGTCACTGACAGGATTCGGGTACATACGGAGGCTGCTTTCAAATGGTAGATCATCCGCTGAGGTTATTATGTCATTTGATGCTATCCAGCTCGCCGGGAGTGTGTTATCAAGGCTGAGGTCCGTAAGCTTCAGGTAATATCCGTTTCCGTCGGCAACAGGCCATGGGCTTACATCATAATACATCACGTTATCAATCACGTTTCCGAAAGCGTCTGCCAGCACAAGGTTCTCGCTGCTGTTAGAGAGGTGCCTTGAGAACTGGCCGAAGGGTGCAAAGCCGTACTTTGACTGGAAGGCGGTTGAATTACTGGCAAGCACTACACATAACCCAGGGGCCAGTGTTGAGTTGGGGGGGAACTGGTATACCAGGCCTGTCCCGAGAAAACAGACGCCGTTCAGATCAACTATCTCACTGCTGCTGTTCCTTATTTCAAGGAATTCAAGATCATCATCGTCAGGAAATTGCGTTGTTGGCTGAGGGTGGTACATTATTTTTGTTATGACCAGCTCAGGCACGCTGACATTGCTGCATGCTGTGTATGAACCCAGATTAATTGTCATCCAGTCGATCCGGGCCCTGATAAAAGTTTTGATGTCTGAGATACGCTGTGAGTGACTTCCCAGCTTGCCCCATCTTTCAAAATCCCTTGCCATAGCCTCACTTATCAGAGCAACAGTCTGATCTATAAATGTCTCAATGCTGTCAGGATGCAATGGTTGTCCCGGCTGGATCAGCTCATTCCACCTTTTCGAGAAGTAGCATTTGTATGTAGTGTTATGAAACAGGTCATACCAGAACCTTGAACCATTATTATAATATTGGTCCTCGAAGTACCACAGGTTTGTTTTGCTGCGGTCAAATCCCCACATGAAGAGATCATTGCCAAAGGAGAGATCCATGTCCCATATCGGTCCTGCCCTCAGCTTTCCGTTCCTGTCCTTATGAAAGAAAGTGCTGTAT
>DATKUS010000254.1:0-2602 GCA_035530535.1 Bacteroidales bacterium | reverse complement strand
TTGACTGATACCTCCAGGTTTATGGACCGGGAATGGTTTTTATACGGATGGCTGAACCTCTCCCTGTCACGGTCAAAGACGTTAAGCCCCCCATTTTCAGTACCAATAAGCAGATTCCCCCGGCTATCCTCAAATATCACTCTGACCAGACTGCCTGAAAGTGTAGTGGTATCATCCGGATTATGGGTAAAATTTACGAACCGATAACCGTCAAACCTGCTCAATCCCAGGCTTGTGCCCAGCCAGATCCATCCCTTTTTATCCTGATAAATGCACTGTATCTGATTATTGGGTAGCCCGTCCTCCTGTGAGAAAAAATCAAAACTAACAACATTAATATTCCCCACAGCAAGACAGGGTGGCTGGCTAACCTGAAAAACAGATACCATCATCAGAAAAATGAAGCCCATCCGTATACCGGGAATTCTTATTAACCGCTCAAGCATGATTAAACATCTACATGCACTAAATTTAATTGTTTTCAGCAGAACTTCAAGACGGAATTCAATCAAATTGGTCATCCCGGGTATAAGCATTCATTTTTCTGACATTATTCATTATCTTGGTACCTTAACCTGATAATCTTAGATAGCACCCGGACATGAGCGAGGAGATCCAGCGGGCACTGATGGAAATGTTCGCCCTGATTGTTAAGCAGGACGGTGGGATGCTGCAGAGTGAGAAGGACTTTGTCTCTGCTTTTCTGAAAAAACATTTACCCTACGAGAGTGCCGATGAGTATATGAGGCTCTTTCTTGACATTGCTGGTCCCGTACAGGAAAAAGTCCTCCAGTCAGCTGATGAGAAACCCTCTGTAAAAGATTCCCTGAAGATCTTCAACATTTGCCAAACCATCAATAAGACTCTTACCCAGGCACAACGTGTTGTTGCTCTTGTCAGGGCTTTTGAACTTATTGATTCGGATAAGCAGTATACACCACAGCGAATGAACATTGTGAATACCATCGCTGAGGTGTTTAAAGTATCTCCAGGGGAGTTCCATTCAATCTGGGCTTTTATTAGAGATGTTGAAAAGGAGGAATTTGATGATCCGTCAATGCTTGTTATTGACAGAATGGGGAATTTGGATGAAGTAAATACGGAAGATTCATTCATTGTTTTTCTTAAAGTTGCCAGTGTCAACCTTTATTTTCTCAGGTGTTTCTGTGATGGCACTCCGCTTATGAATGGCCTTCCGATTGTCAGTCGCAAAATTTACACCTTCGCGCAGGGCAGTTCGGTAATGATACCGCCCTTTCCTCCCATCTATTATGGCGATATAGTATCACGTTTTTCATCCGATACCGGTGTCCACCGGATCACGTTCGTGGCAGACGGGCTGACATATCTTTTCCCTGACGGATCGCCTGCCATCACCAATGTCAGCTTCTCAGCCAGTGAAAGACAGCTTATAGGAATTATGGGGGCCAGCGGTACGGGTAAGACCACACTTCTCAACCTGCTAAGCGGCCTTGCCAGTCCCAATTCGGGTGACGTCAGGGTCAACGGGATATCAATTTTTTCTGCCGGGAAATCCCTTGACGGAGTAATTGGCTTCGTTCCCCAGGATGACCTGCTTGTTGAGGAACTGACGGTATCTGAAAACCTCAGTTATGCTGCTTCCCTTTGTTTTGCGGGCAAAACCAAGCCTGAGCTCAAAGCAATAGTGAACCAGATGCTTCATACACTGGGGCTTTATGAGAAGAGAGATTTCCGCGTAGGTTCTCCCCTTAATAAAATCATCAGCGGCGGTCAGCGGAAAAGACTCAACATTGCCCTTGAGCTTATCAGGGAACCGTCAATACTCTTTCTTGATGAGCCCACATCAGGACTTTCTTCGCGTGACTCTGAGAATGTTATGGACCTGATTCATGATCTGACACTGAAAGGCAAGCTTGTCATAACAGTCATTCATCAGCCTTCTTCAGAAATATTTAAAGGGTTTGACAAAGTCCTGATTCTTGACAGTGAGGGACAGATGGTATATTTCGGTAACCCGATAGAGGCAATTATTCATTTCAAGACCCTTGATGCGCAAATAAACAAGGATCTTGGTGAATGCCCCTCGTGCGGCACTGTCAATTCAGAGACGCTTTTCAATATTCTTGAAACAAGGGTTGTAGACGAATTCGGTCATTATACCGAAAAAAGAAAAGTCTCACCCAGAGAATGGGCTGAGGCATTCCGCAAGCATAATCCCCTTGAGCCTGTATCGGAAGAGACGGCGCCGCCGTATTCAAACCTGCAGAGACCCGGGTGGCTGAGACAGTTTGTCATCTTCCTTTCACGGGATATCAGAACCAAACTGGCAAACAGGCAATATATGCTTCTTACATTGCTTGAAGGTCCGGTACTTGGGCTGATCCTCTCTTACATTATCAGGTATATAGCGGATCCTTCGTCTGACGTATATATTTTCAGGGAAAATGAGAATATTCCGATCTATATTTTCATGTCAGTTATTGTGGCACTTTTCCTTGGTCTCACAATCAGTGCAGAAGAGATATTCAGGGATCGGAAAATGCTCAAGCGTGAACATTTTCTGAATCTCAGCCGCAGCAGTTACCTCATCGCCAAGGTCGGAGTGCTGATATCGATATCA
>DATKUS010000253.1:0-3183 GCA_035530535.1 Bacteroidales bacterium | reverse complement strand
GTTTTTCAAGGTGTTTTATGATTAATGCTCCGAGAACAATCCGGGGAGAAATACCCGGGCGTCCAAAATCAATAGTCATCATGGACATATAAACTGAGGCAAATTTATCCCACGGAACTATCTTGCTGAGCTTAACCCACCTATTATCAGCTAGTAATGAGGTCTGAAAAGGAGTTTTGAACTCCTCAATTGTCAACTGCCGATCAGAATTGTATTTTACCATAAATGCAAATATTTTTAACTGAAATTATGTTTTAATTTGCATTTTTACTATTTATTCAAACCAAAGATATTAACATATATCGTTGATTATTAACATTATATGTTCATATATATACTTTATCAGCAAACCCTAAATAAGGATGACGGGTTTGAATGGCTTCGTGTCTATAGCTCCTGCGATATCCTCCCACCTGAAAAGCACCCTTATTCAGCTACCTTGGCAGACAAGATCCTTGTTGACCAGAAGTTTCCCATAACATGTACGTTTGATGCAATACTGATGGTAAGAGGCAGCTATAAAAAAACCGAAAGGAGTTCTTTTGAGGAAGATAACGGTTGGGGGGTCAGTGAAAGAACACACGAACTGAATGAAAGCCGGGAAGCTACATTTTATGTACCCTTAAAATTGGAAAATGCTTATGATGTGGAAGCTCAGAACCTGAGGTATGAATATTACCGTCCGCTTGACATAAACCTATCCTCTTTCAATGCATTGTTCAGAAGCAAGGATTACAGCTCTGCCGTTGGCTCCGACCAGGGTTCCAAAACCACGATCCTGAAAAAAAAGGTTCCTTCTGATCAGAAAATGTCATTAAAGGAGACCATGCTTCAAATCAATATTGTCATGACCATCGATATGAAGACGGATAAGGTCAGGAAAATCGACATAGATGGCTTCAACGTCGAATTCACCTGGAAAGAGACTTTGAATACACACAATGAAAGTTTGTGGCAACCTCCACCCTCCCCGGGGCATGAAACAAACGACAAAACAGATACCAAATCAGAAGATGATAGTTTTTATGCCGGTCCGGTTGAAGATCCTGTCCCGGACCCCACATTTACAAGCGCTACAGAAGCGGTGAAAACATACCTGAAGGATATTGGAGTCACTCTACCAGAAAATGCAGAAATGCCTGAAGAAGAGGAAATACCTGAAATTGAACCCGACCTGTTGGTGAAATTCGGCGACGGTAAAACATATTTCGGGGGCGATGGAAAAAAGATCGTTGACAATTCCGAAGGCTCAACAGTTCATCGTGAGGAATTCAACTTCTCCTGGCAGGTAACGCGTAAGAAGAAACCATTGTAAAACATACTAAATAACTGGAAATCATGAAAACATTATCTACCCTGACAGTCTGTCTCCTTCTTATAATGCCGAAATTATCGGGACAGGAGGCTGCGTTGAAACCCTACAAATTAAAATCAGGCATCATCGAGTACAAATACTCAGGTGACAAGACCGGAACAGCCACACTCTATTTTGATGATTACGGTATGAAAAGCGCAATGTATTCCGACCTTGTAACAAGGGGCGAATCATCCAAAACATGGGTTGTCTCTTCCGGCGACATTCAATATATGTGGGACCTGTCAAAACCCGGAAAGGGGATGAAAATGCAAAACCCTCTTACAGCCTGGTTCAAAGAAGCCTCAAAAGGTGATGTAGAGTCATTCACCGAATCAGCCTATGTCTCAAAACAGGAGGCTACATCCGTTAAAACCAACGTCCCTGTTGATGCAAAATACTTTGTTATCCCTAAAAATATTACATTCTCTGAAATGCCTGTCTTTTAAATCAGTCAATGCCTTTGAATGTATTTCGCGTCATCAGTAAGACGAGACCATAAGGTATTACCATCGCTACAGCGTGAAAAAACTTATATGCCCTACCGGGGACTATCACCCTTTTTCCCCGGAACATCTGGCTGATGATCTCTTTGGCAGCCTCATCCACTTCCATGGCTGTCTTTGAGGCTAGCGGGCCTGTGGAATTTATTCGTTCAAGCACTTTGGCGTTTGTCTTGACAGGCCCTGGCATCGCAACGCTTACCTTTACTCCCGTATCCTTCAATTCCTCGCCTACTGAGAGGCTGAAATTATAAATGTAGGCCTTGGAAGCAGCATAAATACTTTTAAAAGGGAGGGGACCAAAACCGCTGAAACTTCCCATGTTAAGGATATAAGCTTCCGGATGTGATTTCAGATCCTCAATGAAAAGATTGGTTAGAAGGGTGGTACACCTGAGGTTAAGAAAAATTGTATCTGAAATATGGGGACCACTGTATGTCCCGATTGCGCCTCCGTAACCAACACCCACGTTGTTTATCAGGATGGCAATGGCAATACCCTCTGATGAGGTGAAGTTTTTTATTAGAAAAGGTGTTTCCGGAAGGGTCATGTCAGCTTCAAGACAGTGAGCAGCAATGCCATGGTTCTCTGAAAGTTTGCCGCAAAATCCTTCAAGTCCTGTGTCAGGCAAAGCAACCAGAACCAGGTTGTGTCCTCTCCCGGCAAGTTCAGTCGCAATAGCTTTGCCCAGCCCTGCACTGGCTCCGGTAATAAGTGCATACGATTTCTTCTCCTCAGTCATTTAGTTTACCTGTTTACTCCTGAGCCACAAAAGTGTTTTTTCAACTCCGTCAGCAAACGGTGTAATGCTGTATTCCAGTTCTGCAACTGCTTTTTTGCTACTTACACTCCAGTGATTCATATATTTCTTTACCCACGGTACAGTTATCATCGGCGGGATGTTTGTCACGGCAACCTGCCATTCCAGGAACGCCGCGGCAGCAATCATCAGGCGGACCGGAAAGTGGACCAGCCATCTGCGCTTTCCGCTTGCCGCCGCCAGCGTATCAAAAAAACTGTTAAAGGTCAGATTATCTCCCCCAAGCAGGTACGAATGCCCTGCACTGCCTTTTACAGCTGCAAGAATATGACCGTTTATTACATCATCAATAAATACATAATTGCCCACACAGCTCCCGTCGCCGGGCTTGATACGCCATTTCCCCTTGCTGTAGCGGTCAATCATCATGGTCACCGAATTGCTCTCACTTAGGAGGCCCGGTCCGAAGACCCTGGTGGGATTGACAATTACCGTTTCCATGCCTCCCTGTGAATATTCCCTTACCAACTTTTCTGCAAGGCTCTTTGTCTTTTCATAATCATTGA
>DATKUS010000252.1:0-9166 GCA_035530535.1 Bacteroidales bacterium | reverse complement strand
GTACGGAGAGAAAGCCAAAGATGGTGTTATTGAGATAACCACCAAAGACAAAGTTGCCATGGAGGACGCTGCGAAAGATGCAGTTGCGGATAAGGCAGAAGTGGAACCTGATAAGGATGTGTTTGTTGTAGTGGAGGAGATGCCTCAGTTCCCCGGCGGACAGAATGCAATGTTTTCATGGATTGCAGGGGAGGTTGTGTACCCGGCTGAAGCTGTAAAAGACAAAATATCAGGCAGAGTTATCGTCTATTTCGTGGTGACAGCAAGCGGTAAAATAAAGAATGTAAAAGTTGAAAGGTCTGCACATCCGCTCCTGGATGCCGAAGCTGTCAGGGTCATCGGGATGATGCCCGAATGGAAGCCGGGACACCAGAGGGGTAAAGCCGTTGATGTTGCTTTCGCGGTACCGGTAGAGTTCAGTCTTCAGGGAGAGAAAGTAATTAAGTAACCGTTAATATGACTTTATGAAATAGAAAAGAGTTTGCTTTGGCAAGCTCTTTTTTTTGAGATTTTATTGTCTGAAGTTCCGTTAATTTTCTCCGGAATTCCCTGTTATTTCCCGTATTAAAATTCTATTTTTGATAAAAACATTTCAGATTTCGAAGCAGGAGAATCCTATGATTGTATTAGAGAGCGGTATCGGCAATTATATCTACAGTAACAGAAAAAAATATTCTTACTTCGCGGGCAATAATTATCTTGGTCTCGCAAGCCACCCGGCCGTGAAAGCTGCTGTGATTAAGGCTGTTGAAAAATATGGAATTAATTTCTCAGCCTCACGGCATACGACCGGCACCGCTGACATTCATCTTGAGCTTGAAAAGCAACTCTCGTCCTTTAAAGGCAGCCAGGATGCTGTTGTTTTTGCCTCAGGATACCAGGGAAACAGCATTTTGCTGGATATATTGCACGGGCAATATTCAGCGGTTTTCTGTGACCGGTATGCCCATGCCAGCATTATTGCCGGCATACCGGGGGAAATTATTAACGTACATTATTATGATCATTGCGATGCGAAGCATCTTGAGATGCTGCTTGAACAGGAAAAGGCATCATCTCCCCTGGTCATCACCGACGGTGTTTTTGCCCTCACAGGCGAGATTGCACCGCTTGACAGGATATATCCCCTTGTAAAAAAACACGGTGGTATCCTTGTTGTGGATGACGCCCATTCAACAGGTGTCCTCGGAGACACCGGAAAGGGAACGCCTGAGCATTTTCATCTTCCTGAAGATGAAGACGTCTTTCAGACAGAGACAATGAGTAAAGCCCTGGGAGGTTACGGCGGTTTTATTTCCGGCAGTAAAGTTCTGGCAGACCTTATCAGGGAAAAGTCGGCGACATACCAGGCATCCACCGCACTTCCTCCTCCGATAGCGGCTGCCGGTATAGCTTCGCTTAAAATAATACAGGAGAATCCTGACCTCCGCATCAGGGTACTTAAAAAGGCTGCGGGACTGAGAGAAGAAATTACACGGATGGGATATATGACAACTCAGCATAACACACCCATCATACCTGTTATTATGACTTCCCCGGAGAAGGCAAAAAGCCTTTCCCTCTTTCTGGACGAAAACGGGATCATTGCTCCTTTTATGAATTATCCGGTTAAGGTGAAGATGCACCAGATCAGGATTACGGTCTCTGCAGATCACACAACCGGTCAGATAGAACAATTGCTGGATATTCTAAAACAATGGAAAGAAAAATATGGAAACGATTAAAATCAAAAGCGTCACAGTAGAACCGGTTAATGTTCCGCTTGATGAGCCTTTCAGGATTGCTACCGGAACAAAATACAGTATTGAGAATGCTCTTATGACCGTTGTGCTTGAAAACGGGATTGTAGGATACGGTGAGGCAGCGCCGCTTGAACCCGTAAACGGCGAGAACCAGGGAACGGCCATTGCCACCCTGAACAGCTGCATTGACTTCATCAAAGGGAAGGATATCACTGAATACAGGGCGATATCCAGGACTCTTAAAAGTGTTTTCTGGGCTCAGGTAACGGCGCGCTGTGCTGTTGAGATGGCTCTGCTTGATGCTTACACCAAAACATTGAATATCCCAATGTATCAGTTCTTTGGAGGGGTGGGCAACAAGGCCGAAACCGACTATACGATAGATATTGTCCCGCCGGAGACAGCCAGGGCCAATGCCGCAAAGTTGGCAAAAGCCGGATATCATGTCATCAAGACCAAGGTGGGGAAGAAACTGACAGATGATATAGACAGGTTACTCGCCATTAAAGACGGGGCTCCCGGTTGCGGGATAACCCTTGATGCCAACCAGGGATATTCTCCGTGTGAGGCTGTTCACTTCCTCGAGGAGCTTGAGAAAAACGGTATTCGCCCGGTTCTGTTTGAGCAACCGGTAGTCAAATCTGACCTTCAGGGAATGAGATTTGTCAAAGATCATACCTCAATTCCTATAGCAGCCGATGAGTCTGTCTTCACAAGTGCCGATGCAATAAATGTTGTACGCACCGGTTGCGCGGATATTATTAACATTAAACTCATGAAATCAGGGATCATCGAAGCCCTTGACATCATCGCTATCGCGCGCAGTGCAAATATCAAACTTATGATCGGATGCATGCTGGAGTCGAAGCTGGCTCTTGGCTGCTCAGTTCACATGGCAGCAGGCACAGGATGCTTTGATTACATTGACCTTGATCCTCATATTGACCCTGAAAGGGAACCTTTCACAGGCGGTCCTGATTACAGTGCACCTTATTACACTCTTTCTGCTGACTTGCCGGGAATAGGCTGTAAGAGAAGATGACTCTGACACTTATCAGTTCTTCCTGTTTGATTGTCAGTGCCTGTTACAATTGTTCTTGCAGCATAATGTAGTCAACCAGGAAGTCATTTATCTCTCCATCCATATTCCGATTAAAATTGTCATACCTGATTGTTAAATGGTTATTTCCTGCGGTGAGACTGACCCATTCGATATTGGTTAAGCCCCAGGCAGACCATTCATCTTTACCCCGCTGCGGAAATACCAATGACCCGGCATAAATATTATTCACATATAAGGAGCGTATCCCGCAGTTATTATCAGTGTTTACCGGCCCGGTGCCGTTGGCGTATCTTAACCTGAGGGAATAGCTACCGGCTTTTTCAGCTTTCACGAGTATATTGAGTTCCTCTTTCTTTTTCAAGGTGAATGAGACATACCCTTTTCCGGTAAATCCCTCAATTTTATTTTCACAGGTCAGATTGAAGTCTTCTGCCTCAATAATTTTGCATAAAGTATCCGGCACCCGGGCTTCCGGATTGCTCAGGAAAGATTCAATACTGTTGCTGTCAACTGCCATGACCTGATATTCTGCCGGCAGGGTCCGGTCAGTAATTTCCAGGAATGTTTCCGTTGTAGAAACCCATTTTACGCCATTTCTATAAACCCGGAACTCCATTGCGCCTTTAACAGGCTTCCATGAGAGTCGCTCATCTTCAACAGACAACAGCGGTGTTTCAGGTGCGGTATAATTGGCAACTGGTTCAAACGGCTTCCCGTTCACCTTCCCGTTCATAATAATTTTGATGTTATGGTTGCCTGTCATTAATGCATCAATTGAAGGAAGGGTTTCCTCTTTGCCATCCAGTTTGAAGGAAGTGATTCCGTCGCCAAATCCTGTGACAGAAATATTGTAAGTGCCGTCTCGGTACCTGAAGTTCTCCAGGGAGTACCGGCCGGCAAAGCTTTCAGGGATCAAAGGTTTAAAAATGAGTTTATCCTTTTCGAATTCCATGCCGAAGATGATCCGGTATTGCATGGCAAGCATAGCAGCGACACTCCATAACTGCCGTGAAGAGTTTATTTCCGTTCCGGCAAAGTCTCCTGTCTCAGCTACAAAGTTTTCTTTATTGGTAAGAAACAGGGCTGCAGGACGGATTATCGATGCGAGGCCAGATTCCACGGCACCTGCCTCTCCATGCGCGGCATTAGCCAGGGTCCAGAATGCCTCGACAAAAGGCCAGATCGCGTTATTATGATAGGGGGGAATGCCCGGTATCTGAGGGTAGATGCACGGGATGCCATATTCAATAACGGGGGTGTTATGCAATACCTGCCCTTTTTGTGTCTCATCGGCAATATCAAAAAGGACGGTAAAAGCTTCTCCCAGTGCTTCAGCCCTGGGAGACAGAGACTTATATATCTGGCCGTAGAGGTACTGCCCGTAATAACCCCTGTCAGGTTGCCATAGGTACCGGTTTATACTTTTACGGATCTGCTCTGCTTCTGCGGACCAGATATCTTCACTTCCAAGTTCTTCTGCCATCATTCCCAGGGTGACAAGTGCCTGGTAATAAGCTGCATTTGTTCCGAGGTTCAGCGAGGCATAAATGTTGGAGGGTTCCATCCACAAAGGGTAGGTCTGTTTACGCCAGTCGAGGAACGACGACTCGCCCCTGACAAGTCCCGTTGCAGGGTCCAAAATCGTTTTCCTGTCATCTTCCACACTGTTTTTTACTATTTCGAAAGCCTGTGCCAGCCATTCCCTGTCTCCCGTGTATTTATAAATTTCCCAGGCTGCCAGCGCCCATACTACCCTGTCTGATGAGACCGGCCAGGCGCCGCCTGTTCCTGTATCCTGGATAATGCGATTGTCAGCGACTTTTCGCAGCAGGCTCGACCTGCATATCTCAGGCTCGAGGAATGCGAATGCCAATACTATGCTGTAACTGATGTCACGGGTCCAGACACCTGCCCACTCTTTTCCTGTGCGAAAAGTCCCGTCAGCTTCCTTAAGCATTACCGTCTCATCAAGAGACATATTGTAAAGGGCATTCAGCAATACCGATTCGCTGTTAAACCGGGGATATTTTGAAATATCGTTGCTTAGCTGCCATTCTGAAGCAGTATGGGCTGACGGGTCATACACGTTGAAGATCAGCTCATTCTCATAAATCCCGTCTCCATCAGGGTCCTTCATCATCAACTCCTGTTTGCCTGCCAGGTTTTCGAAGTCCCAGTTTAGTGGATAGGTGTCCCCTGCGATGTAGAGACCTTTAAAGTCGGCTTTAAATATTCTGTTTCCGTTTACGTCGTCATAATACCCCTTCTCTTCAAAAGCCTTGAGAACCCGGGTAAAATCCACCCTGAACCTGACCCTGGTATTTGCCGGGAGTGATTGACCAGACTCCATATCTGTTCCCAGGTCCGATTTCTGTCCGAATACCAGGTCGAGCACAACAGGAAGGTCGCCATCAGGATATATGCTGGCCTCATGATTTACACCGAAAGCCATTTCATTGTCCCGGCCGTTTAAACTGAATTTGAATTGGATGAGGGACTTGTAATTTGAGTTTGCCAGGCTTGCATAATCGGAAATAATATGGTCAGGATCAGGAGCTGCGGCCTTATATTTACCCTGTTCGACACGGTCAGGAAAAACGGTAAATGTATCTGACCTGTACAATGCCTTTTCATTCCGGCGGCATCCCGTACATTCAATGGCCACAATACATATCAGACATATTATAAGGGTCTTGATCATTATGATATCTTTTTGTGATGAAACTTGCCCGATTTTGCCC
Source organism: Bacteroidales bacterium (assembly GCA_035530535.1). Taxonomy (GTDB): domain Bacteria; phylum Bacteroidota; class Bacteroidia; order Bacteroidales; family VadinHA17; genus SR-FBR-E99. The sequence goes on along the minus strand of DATKUS010000252.1, from coordinate 3,620 downwards.
TTAAGATACACTGTTTTGGAAGTAAAATGTTACGGGACGTGTCTCTGGTGTCAGATCTTATCGCTTAAAACCTGCCGTTTGTCAAATCTGCTAAATACTGACCTTTTTTTGACGAATGGCCTTGTACAGACCGTCAATTGTTTTAATTCCTGAATGAACTACCGCTTTCCATTGATAGAGAGTCGTTAAAGCTGTCGTAAATGACCACTATATGGGCTTTATGCACTTGTGCTAAGTGTTTTTGTGTTTTAACTTTGCTATGAATACAAGAGTAATAAGTGCCAACAAGTTTTAGCTATTTATAAATGTTTTAAAGGAAAGACTTTAGGCCACATATGTTAACGAAAATGATTTTAAAGAAAATAATAACAAATTCAAATTGAGATGAAAAAACTGAACTATCTTTTTGCAGCTCTTATTATGGTTGCAGCACTGGGATCCTGCGAAAAGGATCAGGGCGATCCTATTATATTGAAAAAGGGGAATGTACCAGTCGTTCCCGTATCTCAAACTTCCAATACAGGTGTGGTCCCTCAGATCATTCCCGGAGCAAACAATGGTGGTAACCGTACATGTGCTGAAGTGGAAGCTGCCTTCTCGCTTCCTTCAGGTTACTTCTTCTGTGGAGACAAGATCGATTATTCAGGTGGTGCCTTTGCCGGTGAATTTCCTGACGGACTTATGGTGACTGTCACAGACGGCAAGTTTGTTGCATTTAAGATTGATGAATGTCTGAAGTTCGGAGATAAGTTTTATAAAGTTGGTGCAGTCATTATTAAAGGCTCAAACCAGGCGAATGTATATTATTATAAAGGCGGAACAATGTCTGACAGCGGTCTGTCTTCTCCCATAAATGCTTCCGGCAAACCTGCCGGCCTCAGCAACTTGTCATTCTGCTTTGTAGAGTGTAAAGAGGAACTGGTGATCGGATTAAAGTCATACATCCAAAAATCAGGCGGCGTTTCAGACTGGGTAGCCAGCAGGGGTGTTGGATCAGAAATCAACAGTCTCCATATAGGATATTTCACCTATAATTACAGTGATATTACCGTCGATCTGTTCCTGGGAAAATGGGGCAATAAAGTTGGAACCATTTCCGTATCAGACTATTTCGAAAATGACATTCATTACCTGGAGGTTGTGCTAAACTTTAATAAGGAATACCGCGATGACTGGAAATTCTTAACCTCATACTTTTATGCCGGATCACTGGCCGGTTACAATGAGTACTTTATTCCGATAGACGGAGTAAATTACTCCCAATACCAGAATTTTCCATTCATTATGAATGAGATTACTTCAGTCAGGATATTTAAAATACCTTTTGACAATATTACGGAATAGGAATTGTTAGCAGGATCTGATTATTGAAGAAGAGGCGGTGGGAATAAAACGGCCTCTTCTTTTTTTGCAGTAATTTTCACTGCGGGTTATTGAAAAGAGATCAGAAATTGTTGTACTCCTGTTGTGTCATCTCTTTTGCCTCACTTACCGTATCCCAGATGAGATAACTCATATTGCTTATCTGATATTCTTTCCCGCCCCTTTCTTTGGCAAAAAAGGTGCTTATCTTTCCCGGTATCGATTTAATTGCAATATCCTCATAAGAATTTAACAGGAAAATAGTCTCATGAGGCATACGCCTTTTGACATTTAGATAATTATTCATTTTAGTAATATACAAAAAAAGGGGGGTAAGCAAATTTAAAATATGCTACTGAATGATTTCTTTCTGCAAATAAAAAAAGAGTCTGCCATTGCAAACTCTTTTTTTTATGGGCGATGACGGCCTCAAACCGCCGACCCTCTGCTTGTAAGGCAGATGAATGGATTGAAGAAAAAGGAATTCCAGGCAAAAAGCATCCTTACCAGGATAACCTTAGAAATTTCATTAAAGGTAAAGCAAGGAATGCGATCAGTTTTTCTGGGTCAAGGAAGCTATTAAAGTTGCAGAGGTCCACGATCATAGAGAACTTGATAATAATTTGGGAGATATTGATTATGTTGAATTCCCTTCATTTCATCAGTATTTTAAGTCGTTGGAAACGATTTCTGACGAGAAGTTTAGCAGGTTGAAAATTTGGTGGAGTTATAATGACTATTTCAGAGATGGCCATGAAAATGATATTACTCCTGATATGCAAAAACTGAATACTGAAAACCTGATTGCACTTTTAAAAATCCTCAATGAAACTGATGATAATGACCTTCTGATGAAAGCAGAAATATTCCGTCAACTAGGCTGGTTTGATGAGAGCAGTGAGCTCCTGAATAGAATGAGCAATAATTCCTTTGCTGGGGTGAAGGAGAAAATACTTATTGAAATAAGCAGACAGAATGACCAAGTCTTTCAGTTATTCTGAGCGCGTAATCTAGAACAAATAAGGTCTATTTTAGCCTTCATTCCTATAGAATAAAATGTCGCTATTTAATACATAACTTAAACTATAAGGAAGGCCAATCAATCATTATATCAAGACAAAATATTTTGCTCGATATATCACTGTTACATAAGAGTAAATAAACTTGACTTCGTTTTTTTATTGGTATAACTTTATATTCCCTTTCCTGACGCTTAAACGGTTTATAATAATAATGGACTTTTTATCTATTAAGTGTTAACTAATCCTTAAAATCCACATGAAAACGTTTAATAATTTCAAATCATTTCTGACAGTTACAGCATTGTTTGTATTTGTGTCGGTTCTTTCACAAAATACATCTGCCCAGACTGTTGATGTGTCAAAGAAGCTCAAAGGCTTTGATCAGACAGTTGAAAAGATCCTGAAAGACTGGAATGTACCCGGATGCGGAATAGGGATTGTTGTTAAGGACAAACTGGTATTTGCCAGAGGCTATGGATACCGGGACCTTGAGAACAAACTGTCAGTAACACCAAATACACTATTCCAGATTGCTTCGAATACAAAACTCTTTACGGCAACTGCTGTGGGATTTCTGGTTGAAGAAGGGAAACTCGACTGGGATAAGCCAATAAAGAATTATGTACCGCAAATCCAGTTTTATAATGATGAATTGGATGCTAATGTTACAATACGCGACATGCTGTCCCATCGGACGGGTATTTCGAGGCATGACGGAATATGGTACAAATCAGATTTTACACGGCAGGAGCTATTTGACAGGATAAAATATCTGGAGCCCAGCATTCCTTTGCGGCAGGGATCACTGTATAATAATCTAATGTATGCAGCTGCAGGACAGATTGTTGAAATCCTCTCAGGAAAAACTTGGGAAGAGTATGTAACCGAAAAAATTTTCAAACCGCTGGATATGGCCAATTCCATATTCGTTGTCGAGCATATGCAAAAACAACTGGACTTTATGACTCCGTATTATGAGAAAAGAGATACAACAATACTTCTTCCTTATCCTTTTTACACAAAACAGCAAGGGCTGGGTCCTGCAGGTTCAATAATTTCCAATATAAACGACCTGTCGAAATGGCTTATTGTCCAGATGTACGGTGGAAAGTATAAAAACAACCAGATTATTCCGGCAAGCATAATTAAAGAGACTATGCAGCCAGCCATTCCCACATCATCAGTACCGGATAAGTACTTTGAAAATCTTAATTCAGTTTACGGTATGGGGAGGGG
>DATKUS010000251.1:0-6359 GCA_035530535.1 Bacteroidales bacterium | reverse complement strand
GTGCCATTGAGCTAAATGCTGTTCAGCGGGCCAACCCCGAAATGCAGAAAAGAGTCTATAACGCACTCAGGGCCATGGCGGAGAATGACCATAACCCGGTTGTGTCACTCCATGATCCCGGTGCCGGCGGCCACCTGAACTGTCACATCACCCTTTTCAGGAGTATCTTTTGTACTGTCCTTCATTTTGCCCAGACCGATGCCTCCTGCCAGCATTATGACCTTGTCAAAGCCGTAGCGTTTCATCTCTTCAAAGTGCTCGAAGGTGAGCACAGAACCGCATATCAGGGGCTGCCCGAACTTATTTCCGAAGTCGCTGGCTCCGTTGGATGCTTTTATAAGAATGTCTTCAGGGGTCTGGTAAAGCCATTTGCGCTCAGGGGTGGCTTTTTCCCATTCCCTGTCCCCGTCACTGCGAGGGTAGGAGGTCATGTAAACAGCCGTGCCGGCTATTGGCATTGCTCCTTTTCCTCCTGCAATACGGTCACGTATCTCACCTCCCGTGCCTGTGGAGGCTCCGTTGAAAGGCTCAACAGTAGTAGGGAAATTATGCGTCTCAGCTTTCAGGGAGAGGACCGACTGGAAAGGTTTTACCTCAAAAAAATCCGGCTTATCCTGAGTGGCGGGAGCAAACTGCTCAACCAGGGGACCGCGCAGGAAAGCACAGTTGTCTTTATAAGCAGATATTACATTGTTGATATTTGTCTCCGTGGTCATCCTTATGAGCTGGAAGAGGGTTGACTCATGTTCAACGCCGTCAACAATGAAAGTGCCGTTAAAGATTTTGTGACGGCAGTGCTCAGAATTTACCTGTGAGAAGCCAAAGACCTCACTGTCAGTAAGCTTACGGCCAATTGAGACGCTTAATTTTTCAAGGTATTGTATCTCCTCCCTGCTCAGGGCAAGACCTTCCTTGGTGTTGTAAGCTGCAATGTCATCAATGGGTGTGACATGTTCAGGATCATGGTGAACGGTGAATATCTCCTGATCAAGGCCGTGATAAATTCGCTGGAGCATCGGGTCATGGTCAGGGTTTTCCCCATCGGCAGGGAAGAACTCTTCAATGCGTGATATGCCGCTCACCGCCATGTTCTGGGTTATCTCAACGGCGTTAGTACTCCATGGTGTTATCATCTCGCGGCGCGGTCCGATGAATGTTCCCCTGACGGTTTCCAAACCTGTCTGCCGTGCATTGCTGAAGAGCCATGATAGCCTTTTTATTTCATCCGGCGATAATTCCTTTGCTGTTCCGGCGGCAATAATGCTTTTTAATGGAGTCTCGAAGAAAAAAATCATCTTTGTGGTCATAAGATACTGATATAGAGCACTGTAAAATTTCAGAACGTCGACTCTTTACAACAGCAAAGATAATAAATCTCCGGGTCTGCTTTTCTTTTTTTGCCGGTGAAAGACACTCAGAAAGGATGACACTTTTCAGTCGTAATAGTTATTCCCGCCACCGCCGAATCTAGGATTGACAACGTTGTTGTAAATAGAACCGAAAGTGTATGTGATGCTGATACCTCCCTGTATACTGTAACTGGTCGCCTGCTCTTTCAGCCTGAGCAGCCGGTCCGCTTCAGAGAGCTCTCCTTTGGCGAGATTCATCTGATCATTGATAAATGCAGCTCCGCCATTGAGAGAGAGGGAAAGTCCCTTTATGATCCTGACCCTTAACGAGGCATTAAGCTGAACCATGCTTTTTGAAAGGTCATGGAGGTAATTTGAAGCTACCAGGGAGAGATTTACAGAGCCCCATTTCTCCAGTATCTGATAAGCCACCCTCACCTGCTGGAGGAAGAGATGCTCATACATTTTGTTATAGATTGTGGTATCGGTATAGTGGCTGTACTGGTATCCCAGGCTGTAGAGAAATCTCAGCTGGCGGTGTGTGGCCTCGGAATAGGGGAACAGGTCGTATTCCACCGACGGCATGAACATATTGTTGAATATGTAGTTCTGTGATGTCGATGAGCTGATGTCCCATCTTAGACCGGCGGACCAATGTTCTCCCAGGCTTTTAACGAACAGGTTGTCAAGTCTTTTCGAGCTCCTGATATATGTTGTGTCCTCGTCACCCTCAATGAAGCGCTGTTTGTTGTAACTCTGGTCAGCCTCAATCTCAAGCTTTATGTCAGGAGTGACTTTTGAGATATTTATCGAGTTATTAAGTTGGATTCTCTGGTAAGATTCCTCGGAGTTAAAGCGGGGACTGGTCTGTAGTTCGAAGACCCAGTAATTCCATTTATCAACTATTTCTTCCTGCTCCATCTCGTGGTTATGCGATATCATGATCTCATTGATTACCGGAGTCCTGGCCGCATACCTGAGCAGCCCCGCCTTCAGGAGGTTGGTACGTTTCTCCCTCATCTCCGGGTTTGTCTCATTGGGATTACTCGTGAAGGTGAGAGTGTCATTCATCCCCCTGAACCTGTTCATGCCCTGGAATGTATAGGTAAACTGGTCGCCACCGCTGCCTGTTCTCTGGCTGGTTACGAGGACATATACCTCCGCTTCTCTCACATCCCTGACATAGTTTACCCAGGGTATCTCCTGCCGGGTGAAGCTCATGTCGCAACTACGGCAGTCAATGAAGACTTTTGCAGCATTTTTTCTGACGCTGTCCTGTACCGATGGTTGCTCCTGCGCATTTGTCGTAATTGATAATCCCGAGATGGCAATCGCAAAAGTAAGGCTGTAAAACTTTATCCTCATTTCCTGTTTTTAGAAATCATAATGTAAAAATCAGCCGCAAAGATAAATAAAAGAGGTTGCGCTCTAAAGATGTTATAAAACAACAGGTCAACACCGCTCTCTCACGCGCGTAGTTTTGATCATCCTCACAATGTTATGCATGAAGCCTGTGGATTTAAGCCTCCGCATCCCGGCCTCAGATCCATGTTTATTCAAAACCAACAGCTGCATATCCTACCCAGTGGGTAAGTTTTGCAGGGGCTGTGACACCCATGCCGAGGTCAGCCACCGGAACAGGCTCATTGGCTATGCTTGTCGAATAACCGACAGATAATCCTGTGAGAGGCCTGGTCGTCTTCACAGACATGTCATATGCGGTGAGCAGACCGAGGGGTATTGAATATCTCCCGCACCATGTCCATTTATATTCATGGTAATCATTATCCGAAACAGTACAGGTGCTAAAGGCTTTTATCTTCTCAGGCGTCAGGTCACCTGCTAGCATCCCGTTCATGATCTGTTTTTCATATTCAACAGCCAGGAAGTATCCGGCGGAGTCAACACCAAACCGGTCATAGTTTTTGCCTCCCCAATCATCATTGCCATAATGTACGGCATCAGTTGATATGACAACTGACCATCCTGTACCCCATGAAAGGCCTGCATCTTCCATTGTTTCCAGTATTGCTTCGGACAGTGAGGCCGCTATGGTTTCCATCCGGTCAAAAGACATGGCCGGAACAATAACGGGGATGATCTTTACATGTGGATTATAATGTTCGAGGAAAGGCACAAGAGCTTCCAGGGAATGTTCGACGGTCTGCAGGCTGTCATGCACAATAAACTGATCTTCAGGCATTTTCTTCATTATTGAATTCTGGAGTGCGGAGATCTCAACCGCTCCTCCCGGGCTTTTCCACGAACCGTATGAGCCGAAGACAATTTTGTCTTCCAGACCAAAGAGTCTGGCTTTATGCCCCACCCCGAAGAGTAACACCACCTCAGACCTGACATGCTCAAACAGAGCAGGGTAGAGGTAACCCACATAAGTATAGTCGTCATGAGGTGAAATGGCAACCCTGAGAGATGTTGAGTTGTCAGTTAGGGCTCCTGCACCCTTAAGCTGTACAGATTGTAATCTCTCAATCCTGGCCAGGACACTGTCAACCTGCCAGGCGTGCTGCGCGAAACCTACGGTGTCAACAGGCTGACGGTCTGCGAGTACCTGGTCTGCATTCCTGCAGGAAATCATAGTCAACAGACTAAATAAAACAGGCATTGTAAACGATAGATTTTGCATAATCATTTTAATTTTCTTGTTCAATATTATTAATTCAAATTGATTAAGAAAGATTTTCCTAATCTTTTTTACACTTCAGGAAAGAGTATTCACGGACAGCGGAATAGACAGCCTCTTCAAAGTTGTCAAAGGCGGAATATGAGCCTGGAGTAAGCTGCTTGAAAATACCGTTTGTCATATAGATAAAGCCGGACTTGTTGTCAGGGTCAAACCAGAAGCCCGATTTAAGTCCGTAAGCATCGCCTGTATGCCCCATCATACGTGCATCGCTGAAGATAATATCGCCGGAGGGAGTGTTGGTAAGTATATGGACACTGAGTCCCCAGCACCGCGACTGCCCGACATCATCGCCGTTGGTTCCGTCGTATTTCCATTGCGGTGAATGCATGAGTTTTATACTCTTTTTTGAAACTATCCTCTTCCCGTTATATGTGCCTTTGTTCAGGTGAAGCACCATTATCTTTGCCAGTTCGGAAGCTGAGATCCTGAGTCCTCCCTGTGGTGAGAACACTGCTGCATTGGTACCGGTCTTATATCCTGAAAAATCGCGCGGGGAGGCAAGCATACCACCGAAGTTATCCGTCTGAGGCATCCATTTACCATCTTCGTTACGGTAAATCACAGCGAGGTTGTTTATATCAGGGACACCTTCAGCGGTGTAAGAGCCTGTAATACCAAGGGGGAGGAAGATAGTCTCCTTCATGAACTCATCAAACCGCTGTCCGCTGATCTTTTCTATAAGTGTCCCGGCAAGACCGAAGTTCGCATTGCAGTAAGTGAAATATTCCCCGGGATACTCTTTCCTCCACATGTCCTCGGTGTAATATTTGCCACCGGGAGTCAGCAATTGTGAAAAATCCGGAGGGTCACTCACATTATTGTAGGTATCCATAAGGAAAGCATCATAACCCCTGCCTTCATTTATGCTGCTGGTATGTGAGAGCAGCATACGGACAGTAACCGGCCTGTCAGGATGATTGGGGTTTCTCAGGGTGAATCCAAGGTAACTGCTGACATCATCATCAAGCTTAAAAAGACTTTTGTCATAAAGAGTCATCAGGGCAGTTGTCATGACAAGTTTTGAAATGGATGCGATCCTGTATTTAGTACTGTCATTGACAGGCAGATTGCGTTCATAGTCCCTCAATCCGGAATGGAAAGATCCGGTGACCCGGTCACCGCAGACCGTGACTACAGAGATTCCCATAAGCTGGCAATCACTCTGAATCTTATTTACTGCTTCCTGCATCTGTCCTTTTAAAGCCGGAAGAATTGAGAGCATTAGCATAACAACAGCAAGTCTTTTCATTTTATGTAATGGGTTGATTCCTTTTTAATGTTTCTTTATTACCAGCAGTTTTTTTGAAGACCTGCCGGATGGTGTCTGCAACACACAGATATATATTCCATCACTAAACTCTGAACTGTTAAAACTCTCATCATAAAAGCCGGGCTCCATCACATGGTTAACCAGGATTTCCCTGACGTTTCCGCTGATGTCCACTATTTCCAAGATAACAAGTTCCTTTACCGGAATGGAATAATTTATTACCGAGATACCTGAGACCGGATTGGGGGTAATGTTCAATATCCGGCATGCCAGTGGCACCTCGTTTGAATATGATGCTTTGATGCTTCCCCACATCTCATTTCCGCTGCCCTCATAACTAAGGGCCCAGATGCCTATACCTGCCAGGCTTTTACTCTTCACCAGTTCATATTTCATGGAGAGGCTAAGACAGTCATCATACCATAGTTGACGCCAGGCCGGAGAGCCCTGGTAGCTAACCCACGGAACCCCTGTTAACTGGTCAAACTCTTTTCCGTATGTTGCTGAAAGTCCTTCAGCGGCTGTGTAAATGCGGGAGGTGCCTGTGCCTGTTGTTGCAGCTTTGCGGGCACTGCTTACAACGGGCCAGTCATACCCATACCATGGAACACCCAGCAAAAGTTTTTCCGGGGGAACACCTGCATTAAGGTATGTGTCAACACTCCTTGTCACATTATAGGTCTCACCGGTCAGCGGAGCTACGGGTCCTGCCGTTGAGGATCCACTCCAGTAATAGTTATAACCCATAATGATCAGGTAATCGCATATACCTGCCAGTGCCCTGTAATCCCAGGCCGAAGACCAGTCTACCGCAGGTGTTGCCAGGGATATCTCTGCCGCGGGAAGCTCTGCCTTTATCATCCTTACCGCCCGTCTGCAGAAGTCAACCATATTGGCTTTCTGCGCAGCCGGAACGGACTCAAAATCGAAGTTTACTCCGTCGCCGTTACGCGATTTCAGCAGCTGTACCAGGGTGGTCAAAAGAAATCTCTGTTTGACAGTGTCCGTAAGGAGCTCGGTATTTCTTGCTGCCCCG
>DATKUS010000250.1:0-11998 GCA_035530535.1 Bacteroidales bacterium | reverse complement strand
TCAGGCTGCAAAGATAGAAATTTCGTCTTCAATTTATCTTCTGCTTTCAAAAAACTCTCACAAATAGAGAGTTCCACTTTGAGTTTTTAAAATAATTCTTACATTTGAGCATACTAACCAGTCAAAACCCTAACAAAGCCGTACTGATGGAAGAAGAGACAGTCAGAAATGAAGGAAACAGTGAAAGGAATGAAAAAGAAGAGGTATTTACCAAGGTTGTCCGCGCGGGAAAAAGGACCTACTTCTTCGATGTAAAATCTACCAGGCACGATGACCTTTATCTGACAATTACAGAGAGTAAAAAGAAAATGGGAAAAGAGGGAAAGATGTTCTATGAAAAACATAAGATCTTCCTCTATAAAGAAGACTTCGAAAAGTTCACAGAGGGACTTCGTGAAGCCGTTGATTTTGCAGGAAACGGGGTTGTGCCTGTGGGCGCATCACTTCTTGTGGATGAGACAGCGGAAGTGGTTGCTGGCGAGGTGGCGGCAAACGCTTTCTCGGATGTTGACTTTGATGATCTGGGCACAAAATAGCCATTCACCCCTGCCTTTTTACTTTAAACCCTACAGGTTATGGATTATTTTTTATTGATAGTCGCCATACTCTTTATACTGACAGGAATTGTCGGCTGTCTGGTTCCTGTACTTCCCGGCCCGCCTTTAAGCTACCTGGGACTGGTAATTGTTCATTTCACCCGGTTTGCGGATGTAAGCCAGAAACTGTTCATCATTCTCGGCATCATAGCCGTTGTGGTGACCGTCCTTGATTATATTGTGCCCATATGGGGTACCCGCCACTTCGGAGGTTCAAAATACGGGGCACGGGGTGCCACTGTAGGGCTTATAATAGGGCTCTTCCTGGGACCGGCAGGGATCATCATCGGTCCCTTTCTCGGAGCCTTTGTCGGCGAACTCATCTTTAAGGATGATGTTAAATATGCACTCAAGGCAGGCTTCGGAAGCTTGCTGGGTTTCATGACAGGCGTGGGGCTGAAACTGGCAGCATCACTGCTGATAACCTTCTACTTCGTGAAGGTGTTGATCGCCTGATTCCCCGTTCAGGCGCCAAGAGTGGCAACCATTACTGCCTTTATCGTATGCATGCGGTTTTCTGCCTGATCAAATACAATTGAATGCGGCGATTCGAATACATCCTCTGTCACCTCCATTCCGTCAAGGCCGAACTTTTTAAAGATATCCTCTCCCATCTTTGTCTCACGGTTGTGGAATGCCGGCAGGCAATGGAGGAATTTCACATTCGGATTTCCGGTCTTTCTGATCACTTCGGCATTTACCTGGTAAGGTTTCAGTATCCGGATCCGCTCTTCCCATACTGAATCAGGTTCTCCCATGGAGACCCATACATCAGTGTAGAGAAAATCCACCCCTTTCACTGCTTCAGCAACATCTTCGGTGAGAGTGATTCGGGCACCAGTATCTTTCGCAACAGCCCTGCACTTATTAACGAACTCATCAGCAGGCTGGCAGGCTTTAGGAGCTGCAGCCCTGAAATCCATTCCCATCTTGGCTGCCCCTACCATAAGCGAGTTACCCATGTTATTGCGGGCATCGCCAAGGTAGCAGAAGCTTATCTGCTTAAGCGGCTTGTCAGAATGTTCAGTCATGGTCATGAAATCTGCAAGAATCTGTGTGGGATGGAACTCGGTGGTGAGACCATTCCATACCGGAACTCCGGCATAAGCCGCCAGTTCTTCAACAATTTCCTGTCCGTAGCCGCGGTATTCAATCCCGTCATACATCCTCCCCAGAACCCTGGCAGTGTCTTTCATCGACTCCTTATGCCCTATCTGCGAGCCACCTGGGCCCAGGTAGGTCACATGCGCCCCTTGGTCAAATGCTGCCACCTCAAAGGCGCAGCGCGTCCTTGTAGATGTCTTTTCAAATATGAGCGCAATGTTTTTACCCTTCAGTTTTGGCTGTTCGGTGCCTGCATATTTTGCCTTTTTCAGGTCTGCAGACAGATCAAGCAGAAATTTAATCTCTTCCGGGGTGAAGTCGAGTAACTTCAGAAAATGCCTGTTTCTAAGATTGTAAGCCATGATATTTGCGATTTGTGATGTGCAATTTGCGAATTTAATTATTCCTTTTGACTATTGCCTTTCTCCTTTCTCCTTTAACCTTTCTCCTTTCTCCTTTAACCCTTCTCCTTTAACCCTTCTCCTTTCTCCTTTAACCCTTAACCCTTAACTCTTAACCCTCATACTCCATTGTGATCCTTGTGCCGAATGATTTATCCTCCAGTTTGAAGGCTTCAGTGATCACGCTCTTTCTTCCGCCGGCTTTGATAAAGTTCAGGCAGGCCTCGATCTTGGGAGCCATACTTCCTTTCGCAAACTGTCCCTCGTTCAGGTAACGGAGTGTATCAGCGTAATTCAGGAACTCTTTTACCTCCTGGTCTGGCTTCTTATAGTTTATATATACAAAAGGAACGTCAGTAAGAATATAGAACTCATCGGCACCGATTGCAGAAGCCAGGAGAGCTGATGCCATATCCTTGTCTATCACAGCCTCTGCCGGCCTGACATCTTTTTTTTCATCGATATAAACGGGAACTCCCCCTCCTCCTGCAGCGATGACAATACTGCCCCTTCTGGCCAGCTCGCGGATAAGATCATGATTCATTATCCCTTTAGGCTTCGGTGAAGGCACCACCCTCCGAAATCCGCCTTCGGCTTTAACCTCTTCCCTGAAAACCCATCCTTTTGCCTTTGTCAGCTCATCAGCCTGCTCCCTGGCATAGATCTTGCCCACCCTTTTCTGGGGGTCATGAAAGGCAGGATCATCCTTGTCGACAAGAACCGTGGTCACAAGACATACAACATTCTTTTCAATGCTATGCTTGTTGAGAACATTTTTAAACATCCTTTCTATCATATAACCGATACCTCCCTGCGAGTCAGCAACACAGATGTCAAGAGGCATCTGGGCTATGCCGTACAATTGTTCCCCGGCATCATTACGCATAAGAATATTCCCCACCTGCGGCCCATTGCCGTGTGTGATAACAAGATCATAACCCTCCCTGATCAGAAAGACCAGGTTCTCAAGAGTGTCGGTTGTATTCTGCTCCTGTTCCTCAATGGTACCTATCTGGTCACCTCTGAGCAGGGCATTTCCGCCAAGAGCCACAACAGCAAGTTTATTACTCATATCTGTTCTGAAATTTGAAAGAAACAAAGCTAGATTTTTTATTACATTTACAGACAATTTTTTTTAAGTGAAACATAGTTTTCTGCTGTTTTTTATAGCTGCCGCCATGGCTGCCTCTCTCTCATCATGCAGACAGGGCGGTTTTAAACATATGCATGAGGGTGAGATCTACTATTCAATTAAATATATTAAAAATCCTTCTTCACTACCTGCTGAATTTTTGCCCAAAGAGTTGGTTATATCCTTTAATGACGACAGGATTTACTCCAATCTGAAGGCTCCGTTCGGAAACTCGGGGATCAGCTCCGTAATAAATCCTAAAGAGAATATCTATGACACTTATCTCAATATGCTGTCATTCAAATACTATTACGAAGGAACGGCCGACGAGATCCAACCCGGATTTTCTGCAATGGATGGGATAATATTCAGGGAAACAGGCAGGGTAAGCGAAATATGCGGTTTTACATGCAACCAGCTGGAAACGATGATCCCCGGATCTGATTCTGCACGTTTTATCTGGTATACCAATGAGATAAAGGTTACAGGTGCCAATCTCCTTACTCCCTACAGAGAAATTGAAGGAGTGCTGATGGATTTCTTTTATATCATCGGTGAGGCGGAACTTTCATTTACCGCCGATGAGGTGTTTGTAAAGGAAATTCCTGAAAAGGATTTCGAGAAGAGACCGAACTACAAAAAGGTTCCATGGGGCTATCTTGACTCTATGATCCGGAAAATGATAGCCTATTAGTTTTTTTCATCCTGCAGGTCAACCATTTTTCTTACATTTGCTTTTCATAAACTGCATACTGAACAACAGAGAGGGCTTAACTTTTTTAACAAATGGGCAAACAAAAGAAAACTGGCAGTTCGCATCCAAAAAAAGACGATCCAACAGGCACATCATTCAATGAAAAGATAAGGTTCATCACCGGGGTGATATTGCTTGTCTTTGCCATTTACATGCTTGTAGTATTCATTTCCTATCTCAGCTCCGGTAAGGCTGACCAGGATTCGGTGAACCGTCCGGATAATGAATCAGATTATGTTTACCAGAACTGGGGAGGCAAATTCGGGTTTAATGTAGGCTACTACTTTATCTTCAAGGGATTCGGTCTTGGGGCCTTCTTCATTCCTTTTATTATCGGCGCATTCAGCCTCGCCCTGATCAGGGTGAAATACTTCAGGCTGTGGAAGAACGTGATGCGCTTCCTCCTTGCCGGCATCCTTCTCTCCGTAATACTTGGCTTTGCTGCCCATCATTCATCATTCCTGGGCGCAGGCCCGGGCGGTGAACACGGATACCTCATTGCCGAATGGATGAACAAACTGATGGGTAAGATAGGCACCGGCGCTTCATTGCTTGTCTTTACCGTGGCTTATCTCATCTTTGCTGTTAATGTCAGCACTCACGCTATCAGGAGACCTATCGCTGCCGTAGCCCGCGCCGGCGCTGACGTGCTTTCAGGTGAAGGCAAAAAAACAGATGTCATCAATGATGATGTTGTAATTGCCCCTGAAGATATCTTTCCGTCACCTGAAGATGAGCCGCTGCGAGCCGACGAAGAAGAGACAGAACCGGTTGACGACTTCTACGCCCCGCCTGCTCACATCATTGAAGACTCTCCCCTGATAAAGGTTATAAGCAAGGAACCCAGGCATTTCTCCACAGATGATTTTATGGATGAATCTATCCCTAAACTCCCTCCTTTCGACCCGAGGCTCACGCTTCCCCACTACCGTTTCCCGACGGTTTCCCTCTTGAAAGACTACCGCTCTGCAACGCCGACAGGCAGCGAGGAGGTGAATGCCAACAAGGATAACATAATCAAGACTCTTGCTGACCATAAGATCATCATTAAACAGATATCTGCAACGGTGGGACCCACAGTGACCCTTTATGAAGTGGTGCCGGACCGCGGCGTCAAGATACACCGCATCAAATCACTTGAAAATGATATCGCCCTTAGCCTCTCCGCTTTGGGCATCAGGATAATTGCACCCATACCCGGAAGAGGAACAGTAGGTATAGAGGTCCCGAACAAAAAGGCTGAGATAGTTTCAATGAGGGGTCTTCTTTCATCACAGGCTTTTCTCGACTCCAAATTTGAACTTCCCCTGGCCCTTGGACGCACAATTACGAATGACCCCTACATTATAGACCTGACAAGAATGCCCCATCTCCTTGTAGCCGGAGCAACAGGCCAGGGTAAATCAGTGGGACTTAACGCAATAATTACTTCATTGCTCTATAAAAAGCATCCGGCTGAGATCAAACTGGTGCTTATTGATCCGAAGAGAGTGGAGTTGCCTTTATATGCTAAGATTGAACGCCATTTTCTGGCCAAACTGCCTGGCGATGAAGATGCGATAATCACCGACACTAAGAAAGTCATAAACACACTGAACTCACTTTGTATTCTTATGGACCACAGGCTTGAGCTCCTCAAAATGTCTCAGACCCGAAACATAAAAGAGTACAATGATAAATTTATTGCACGCCGGCTTAATCCTGAAAAGGGGCATGAATACATGCCGTATATTGTGCTTATAATTGATGAGTTTGCCGATCTCATTATGACTGCCGGACGAGAGATAGAATCGCCCATCGGCAGGCTTGCTCAGTTATCAAGAGCGATAGGGATACACCTCATCATTTCCACCCAGAGGCCTTCCGCCAATATTATTACAGGTTTCATTAAGGCTAACTTCCCTTCACGTATTGCCTTCAGGGTTTTCTCCGGAGTCGACTCACGCACAATCCTTGATTCTTCAGGTGCTGACCGTCTTGTAGGCCGGGGCGACATGCTTATTTCCCAGGGAGGAGAGCCTGTACGGGTCCAGTGTGCCTTCATAGATACGCCGGAAATCGAGGTCCTTACAGATTATATCGGTTCGCAGCACGGATACCCCAATGCCATGCATCTTCCTGAATATGTGGGTGATGATGAATCAGACAACGGCTCCAGGGAGGTTGACCTTAAAAAGCGTGATCCTCTCTTTGACGAGGCCGCCAGACTGGTGGTCACACATCAACAAGGGTCTACTTCGCTAATACAGAGACGCATGCAACTGGGATATAATCGTGCAGGCCGAATAATTGACCAGCTTGAAGCCGCAGGGATAGTCGGACAGTTTGAAGGAAGCAAGGCAAGAAACGTGGTGGTGCAGGATATGAACACTCTGGAACAGATTTTGAAGAGACTGAATGAAGATGCCATTTGAAATGAAAAAACAGTCTCTCATTATTCTTTACTGCCTGTTCACTTTTCCGTTAATGGCTCAGCAAGATCCCGAGGCAATGAAAGTGTTGTCTGAATTCAGCAAAAGAGCCACCTCAGCCCCATCAGTGTCAATAAGCTTCAACATGTTCACAAACGACAGTCGCGACGGTGCTGTTTCAACCATGGAAGGATCTGTTGTGCTGAGCGGCAACATGTTTATGCTTACAATGCCGGAAAACAGTGTCTGGGCTGACGGAAAGACAATATGGAGTTACCTGCCTGACATTAATGAGGTAACCATAACCGAAGTTGATCCTGATGACACATCTTTTTTGTCAAAACCCTCCCTCCTCTTCAGTATGTACAAAAAAGGTTACAAGGTCAGACTTGTAGAACAGACCGACAAGGAATGGGTCATTGATCTATATCCCGAGGATATCTCGGGAAGCCTTGTACGCATGAGGCTGAAAGTCGGTAATCAGGGTTATGACCTTAAGAGTGCGGAATACAAGACCAAGGACGGCATAACGGTAACACTCAATACTCAGAAGTATGATCTGGGTTTTAAACCCGGCACTGACTTCTTCACTTTCAACCCCGCCGGACATAAGGGGATTGATGTAATTGATATGAGGTAGGGGTTGAGGTTAAGGTTGAGGCGAAACAGCAGTTTCCCCTCCTGATTGAAGAGGGGTCTCATCAGCCAGTAGGCTGATGAGGGGGTGGTCTGTTAACCCCGTGGTAACATAATGATAGATTGAACAACACAATACCTCTAAACCCCGAAGGGGTGACATTATTCTGGCAAAGAAAGAAAACCTTCCAATGGACCTTTTTATCTGCACGAACGTCTTTATTCCATTGAGATCGGCTCCCTCACATCGATCCGAAATGGTCAGCCAGGTGCTCTTCGGAGAGAGATTTCATATTATTGAGAGTGCAGCTTCATGGCTGAGAATTGAGACGGATTTTGATTCGTACAGAGGGTGGATCGATAACTCGCATGGGGGTTACAAAAGATTCAGCGAACCGGATCCCGGAATAATAACTGGCAACCAACTGGTGTGTGTCAGGACCGATGGCAGCCGTTTGTCACTTTCGCCCGGAAGCGAGCTGTTTAATCTGCAAACCGATTTTAGCTCATTCAGTATCGGGGAAGAGAGATATCAGATTGAGGGAGGAAACAGAGAGAAATTTACTCCTTCAGCAACCCTAACCGAAACAGCTCTTATGTTTCTGAATATTCCCTATCTGTGGGGTGGGCGTACAACGGGAGGTATAGACTGTTCAGGATTCTTACAGGTTGTCTGCAAGATCCATGGAATTGCAATGCCCCGTGATGCTGCCAGGCAGGCAGAACTGGGAACCATGATAAGTTTCTTCGGTGAAGCACAGCCCGGCGATCTTATCTTCTTTTCAGGGGAAACGGAAAACATTACGCATACCGGCATACTCCTCACAATGAATAAAATAATTCACGCCTCCGGCACTGTCAGGATTGATACCATTGATCACCAGGGTATCTGGCGTGATGATGCAGGGAGGTATACTCACAGGCTCAGAATTATTAAAAGAATAATATGAAACCAAACGGCAGTCTGACAACACTTATAGGGATCATATTTATACTCTTTATCATCTACCTGATTATCAAAAACTACACTGAGAAGCAGAAAAAGAGGATGGACGAAAAACGAAGGTTTGGGAAAAAATAAAAAAAGAGTCCCGCCTGAGCGAGACTCTCTTATTTTGCCCGATGGCTATTAATTGCCTACCATTAGTTTATTGATATTAAGTTCACTTGTCGGGATTGGCCAGATATACTCAGTCTGTGTCGACAAGATTGATGATACAGTGAATTTTCCCGGTATCGAAGCACCTGTTCTCATGATATCCAAGTTCCTGAGGCCTTCACCCATGAATTCAATGTTTCTTTCCAATAAGATGGCATTAATAAAGGCCTGAACATTTGCAAAACTTCCCAGTGTATATGTACCTGCCGGGAATGATCTGCCACGAACAGCATTCAGCAGATCCACTGCCTGCTGTGTCACGGCATTACCTCCTCTAACGATAGCCTCGGCATAGTTGAGTACTACCTCTGCATACCTGATAACAGGCGCCCAGTCAGTCGAGTTTGGTCCTGTCGGGAATTTTGCAAAATAGACCTTGCCATCAGTATTATTGACAAACATTGCTCTTCTTGCATCAGAGGCATCAAAACCTGGATTACTATAAAGGGCCCATGCATCTGCGGTATTTACCGAATAATCATTGTTGCCAGCCGGACCCGGGTTATAGTATTGACCGAGACCATTCTGCGTCCCCGGCAGATCTGATGTGGTAAAAGGCATAGAGAAGATTGACTCATTGGTAGTGTAGGGTGAAGCAAACACATCTGCCATATTTGCCTGTAGTCCAAACTGAACACCGGTGGTTGCCCTGAAAGGAGCAGTTGCTGTCACGATCTTCTGAGCTTCCGTAGTAACTCCGCTCCAGTTGCTCATATGAAGGTACACCCTTGTCTTGATAGCAATGATCGTATTCTTGTGAACACGGGTTGTATTAAGAACTACACTCCCGTGATCGAGGGTGGCCTGAGGCTCGGCATCATTAAGATCCTTGAGTATCTGTGTGTACACCTCTGCAACAGTGCTCCTCGCCAGATCATTATCCGCTGATGACTTCTGCGCTGTCAGACGTAATGGCAATCCGGGATTTGCACCATTACCCATGTTATATGGCTTGGCATATAACTGAAGCATATGGAAATAGCACAAAGCTCTCAGGGTAAGGGCCTCACTGACATACTGATTATACTGGGCCTGAGATATTATCCCGTCAAGTTGGCCGGCATCCCATCTTTCTTTAAGGCCGTCATTAAAGATATTGATTGCATTCACAGCTGCATAAACAGCTCCCCAGAGGTTCTGAACCTCATTGGTTGAACCAATGAGAGTATGGTCATAAGTAGCTTTGCCCGTAACACCGTTACTCAGCAAATTCTCGAAGTTCTCAGCCCTGATGTCATTATAGATAAAATAACGTCCACCAAGATACTGCCCACTTTTCATCCGGTCATAAATACCGTTTACCTGGGCCAGAATCCTGTCTGCATTATCAAATACACTCAGGTCCGACAATGAAGTCTTGGGTACCGGATCAAGGTATTCTTTTGAGCATGCTGTCATTAGCAACAAAAGAAGAATACCTGTTAAACTTTTTAGTATGGTTTTCATATTCATTCAATTTTATTCATTTTGTTAGAAGGTAACGTTGACGCCAAAAGTATAGGTACGCGCCTGAGGAACTGAGTTTCTGTCGATACCCGGGGTCAGGTTACTGTTACCGTTTGTAGATACTTCCGGGTCTGAACCCGTGTATTTAGTAAACACAAAGGCGTTAAATAGCTGCCCATACAGACGGATTCTCTCAATGTTAAAGTTTCCAGGGATTTTCTTGAAGGTATACCCGGCTGAAAGGCTTCTTACCTTCATATAGTCTCCACGTTCAACGTTCTCTGAAATAACCATCGTTGATCCATTGGAAATGTTGTCTCCGTAAACAGGACGTGGTATATTTGTTATGTCTCCGGACGTTTTCCATGCGGTCTCATAGACTTCTACCGAGTTATTCCAGAAGCGTTGATCCCTCAGACCTGCTTTTGATCCGTTATACACATAGAAATCAAGGGCATAAGTGAGAGATAATGATGCATCAAAGTTTCCGAATGTAAGAGAGTTATCTAAACCTCCGTAGAATTTCGGAATAGGAGAGCCGAGAGCCTTACCGTCTTTGGCAAGCTCAATCATCGGTGCAGTGCTTCCGTCCTTGTAGGTCCACTTACTCTGTCCGGTCTGTACAACATGTGTATAAAGCACTTCTTTACCGGCAGCATTTACAAATATCCTTCTTCCTGTCGTCGGGTCAACACCATGTGTCTCAATGCCGAAAATCATACCTATAGGATATCCTACCAGGGTCCTGCTTGTGCTTTCAAGACTTGCAGTGACCCCTACTATCTCTGTCACACCAGGGGCAAGGGCAGTGACCTCATTCTTCAGTGTACTGAAATTAAATGTGGTTGTCCACTGCAGTTTGCTTTTGTTGATGTTAAAGCTTGTTATAGAGGTCTCAAATCCCGTGTTATACATCGATCCGATGTTCTGCGGGATAGTATTACCAGGGATGCCTTTCGAAGGTGACTGAGGAGTATCAAGGATAAGACCATTTATGTCGTTCCTGAACCAGTTCAGGTCAAGCTGTATGCGGTCTTTAAGTATCCCGAAGCTGAGACCAAGATCAATCTTGTTACTGGCCTCCCACTTCAGGTCGGCATTACCGGACTGCGTAAAGGTAAGAGTCGGAACAGCACCATACAAACCTGAGCCATAGAGAAACAGCGAGCTGAAGTCCCCAACTCCTGACATGTTACCAACACGGCCATAGCTTCCTTTAAGACGTATATCAGAGAATATCTCACCCAGTGAACCATCTTTGATAAAGCTCTCGTTTGATATGTTCCACATCACAGAAGCTCCGCCGAAAACTCCGAATTTGTTTCCGGTTGAAAGGCCGGAGAATCCATCTCTCCTGACGCTTAATTCCAAATAATACTTTTTATCGAAATCAAAGTTGGCACGGCCAAAATATGAAAGATAGTAGTTCTCTCCCTGAGAACCGCTACCCATCCCGGCAGTGACCCAAGAGCCCTGATACGAGGTAAAGAACGGATCAGCCACATCACTCTTTTCATCCCACCAGTAATTCCTTACTGTACGCTGTTCTTCCACTCCGGCTAGCAAACTAACATTATATCGGTCAGCTATTGTTTTCAGATAATTTATCGTGTTGGTCCATGTCCAGCGGTGCATTTTGTCCATTCCGTTGAATGCATAACCTCCGGAATAACCGTCTCCCGTCAGTGGGGTATCGAATTCTATCGACTCTGCAGTCAGGTTATCCATCCCATATACCGTCTTCAGGAACAGCCCTTTTATCGGCTCGACGATCACTGACAATGTTGCCAGTATCCTGTCAGTCTCAGCACTGAAGTTACAGAGGTCAAATACCGGGACAGGGTTGTAATAGCCCAGCCTGCTTTCCGGCTGACTGGTTCCCATCAGGCCTATGTACTGGCCGTTGATATTATAGGTTCCGTCAAAGTTGTAAGGGCCAACCAATGGAGAGGTTACAAAAGCAAGACGACCTGCACCGGCAGTATTAAAGGCCTGACCTGAGAGTGATCCGGTGTTGGGTGCTTTATTCATAGAATTTACATAAGCAAAATTGGCACTAACGTTGATGTATTTGTTAAGCTTATGGTCAAGGTTCAGACGAATGTTCTTTCTGTTAAAAGTATTATTCTGTATCATACCAGCCTGATCAGTGAAGCCTGTTGACAGGAAGTAATTTGTCGTGGCTGTTGAACCGGAGATTGAAATGGCATGGTTCTGCTGGAACCCAGTCTGGTATATATAATCAGACCATTTTGTGTCAACATAGTTACCTGCAGGGCCATTCGGATCTGAGATCTTGGTGAAATATCTCCGTGCTGGATCGTCAGGATCAAGTCCCTGATCTGTGTACATGTTCCTT
>DATKUS010000249.1:0-19505 GCA_035530535.1 Bacteroidales bacterium | reverse complement strand
TTCACCCGGCCGTGATACCATGGGTGCAAAGGCAGTGACATCTATCCCGGCTGAAATCTCATAGGAAGCATCCCTGTCAGCATACACAGGTTCAAATTTCGTCACGGTTCTCTCGCGGCAGTACTTTATTACCTCTGCTGACGGAGGGAAGAGAATTATTATAGCTCCCATTTCGGTTGCCATGGAAGCGATTGTTATGCGGTCATCAAGCGACATCCGGTCAACGGCATCGCCGTAAAGTTCAATGCTGTATCCCAGGAGGGTATTTGCACCGTATATCTTAAGGAGGTTAAGTATTACATCTTTGGCGGTCACCGTCTCAGCCATTCTGCCCATCAGGGTGAGCTTTACCGATGCAGGCACCTTGAACCACACCTTTCCTCTGTTCCAAGCGGCGGCAATGTCCATATCGCCCATGCCCTGGCCGAATGCTCCTACAGCTCCCAGAATGTTTGCATGTGAGTCGGTGGAGACTGCGGTGGCTCCGGGAAAGACATATCCTTCTTCAATAAGCAGGTGGGTTCCTATCCCTGCATTTATATCATATACTTTTATCCCATTATCCCTGGCATACTGCCTGCAGATATGCTGATTGACAGCATACTTCTGATCGGATCCCGTGGGGTTGCAGTCAAATGTAAAAATGGTCTTTTCCGGGTCTTCCACCCTGAGTCCGAAGTCGTTCAGGTTCTTCACCACATTTGCACCTCCAAAGTCGCGTGCCACGCGTGCATCTATGACAATGTCAACGATGTCGCCTGGCTTTACAGTTCCATATTTTGAATGTGATGTTATTATCTTCTCTGTAATTGTCATTCCCATAATGCGGCCTTTTTTCTGGTTAATGAGACAAATTTAGTATTAGAATCCGGTTTCCATTATGCGAAAAAACATGTCAGGCAATTTATGACGGATATGCTGGCAGAAGAGCAAAAGGGTATTTCTTCCCAAGGCAATAAGTGGTTTTTATGTTCTGTACTGGGACCTGTAATCACGGGCCGACATTCCAGAGTGTTTCCGGAACTGCTTATTAAAGTTTGAAACCGTGGCGAAACCGCATTCAAATACTATCTCATTTATCTGGTGGTCTGTCTCCCTGAGAAGGTAACATGCCTTGTTTGTCCTCACCTGGTTAACATAATCCACGAATCCTGATCCCGTATTACGCGAGAAGAAGCGGCTGAAGGAATGCGGACTCATTTTAGCTATGGCTGAAACTTCCGGGACCGGGATCAGTCTGTAGAAGTTCTCCCTGACGAAATTGCAAATATCGGAAAGCCGGGAATCAACTATACTGTTGTCACCGGCATTTTTTTCTCCTGAGAGTTTTTCATACCTCCCTGCCGAACATAGTATTTCAAGGAGCTGGAACAGGCTGACCATCTTCTTCATGCCTGTCTCGGTAAGCATTCTTCTCATGGGTGCTTCAGCTGCCCTGCCGGTTTCAGCCGGAAAGGCAATGCCCCTTGATGCTTCGTTAAGCAGATGTTTCAGAGGTTCCATTTCAAACTGTGACAAAAGGGGATCGCCAAGGGAATCGCGTCTGAAATGACACATAATAGCCTGATTATCTTTGTTTTTTTCATCAACATGATAAAAGTTCCAAAAATGATTCAGGTTCGGTCCGAAGAGGACCAGGTCATAATGGTCAAATATCTCCACAGAATCTCCTGCCACCCTTGTTCCGTTACCGGATATGTTCAGGACAATTTCGTATTCGGGATGCAGGTGCAGGAAACTGCTTTCGGTATCAAGCCAGCCGACTCTGAATCCGGAGCCGTCATCATGCCTGATGCTGATAATTTCAGGTATCATATAAGTTCTGTTTTGTCCTTCTGTGAAAAAATATCCGATTTCCCAATAAAATTAGCAAATTCCGGGGATATTCATTATCATCGGGTTATAAATTGTTAAGGAATGAAGAGATATTTATTTTTGGTTTTGGTGCCGGCGATCCTCCTCTCGACATCATGCAGGAAAAATCCTTCAATTGTTATCGAAACGGGCCTGGGGGATATCACTGCCAAACTGTTTCCTGAAAAGGCACCCGCCACAGTTGCAAACTTTCTCCGGTATGTTGACGGCGGATTATTTGACAACTCCTGCTTTTACAGGGTTGTCAGGAGCGACAATCAGCCCCGTGACAGCATAAAAATAGCAGTCATACAGGGTGGCAGGTACAATGAGGAAGATGAAACATTTCCACCTGTGGTTCACGAGAGGACTGATTTTACCGGAATAAGGCATTCTGATGGTACCGTTTCGATGGCGAGGTGGCAACCGGGCACCGCCACTTCTGAATTTTTTATTACTATTGGTGACCAGCCGGCTCTTGATGCAGGCGGGATGAGAAACAGTGACGGGGAAGGATTTGCGGCTTTCGGAAGGGTCACTCACGGAATGGAAGTAGTTCTTAAGATTCATTCCATTGAAGCCCCTGATCAGTATCTATCTGATACAGTGCCTATAAGAAGGATTTACAGGAAATAGACAATCTGGTTTTCAGGAAAACAGAAAGATTTCGAGGATTTTTCCTGAGAAACTTGCTTTATGTAATATAGTTTAGTATATTTGTACAAAGCTTATGCTTTTAAAAGAGGAGAGTAAGGGTTACTTGTGAGAATCAACAGGATTGTATTGCAGACATTGACTTTCACATGGACCTTTGGGTGACTACCAAAGGTTACTTCCTTTTATCAGACAGTAGATTCCGGGATTATCTCATAAGCCCGTTCCTTAAAGTCTCACAATAACCCTCTCCTCTTATTTTTTTCTGCAACAGATGAAAACCTTCCTTAGACGTTTTGAGAATAACAATGAACTGATAGTTCTTTTTGGTACATGGGGCATTGACGAAAAAGCCTTCACCAATCTCTGCAACGAAAAGTTTGATTTTATCCTCTTTTATAATTATTCAGCCGACGAGCCTCTTATCCTTCCGGAGATGAAGACCTACAAAAAGGTGACCGTAATAGGCTGGTCACTGGGTGTGTGGGCCGCAGAGTATTACAGTCGCAAGGCAGGCATTAATCCTGACCTGACCATTGCCATTAACGGAACGCCGGTGGCTGCAGATGACAGGTACGGGATTCCTTTAAAAATAATTGAGTCAACCCTCGAGAATATCTCAAACTACAGTATGGCCAAATTCTACCTCAGGGTTTTTGGCACCAAGAGTCGCTATAAAGCAAATAAGGAATCCATACCTACGCGCACAGAGAAATCGTTGCAGGATGAGCTGAGATGGCTTTATAACAGGATGATGGAGCCGGTGGAAAGGGGATTTGTCTGGGATTATTCCCTGATAGGCTCGGAAGACAGGGTCTTCAGAGCCTCAAATCTGATAAGTTACTGGTCACAACATGTGGAGACACGGCAGATAATTGTGCCCGCACCTCACTATCTTTTTGATAACTGGGCATCTCTTCCCGACCTCATTAAATATGTTTCCAGACACCGGCTGTCACCTTTCCGGAATAAATAACCGGTCACATATCCCGAAGGAGAGCATTAGTCTCTGAAGCAGCAACCTGGGCTTCAAGTTTTGTAAGAGCAGCATCAATCTTCCGGTAATCAGTATTATTAATGACGTTTTTATGCGTTGAGCCGGAGTTATCAAGCTTGTCCATTACATAAGAGAGAGTCATTTTATTAATGTCAGTGGCCGGCTGGTAAAGAAATTTATCATGTACCTCTTCATAAACTTCTGTTATTAGTGTTGCATCCCGTAATGCGATTAGAGACTCTCTTACGCTTCTAACAGGGATGCTCAGCTCCACCGAGATATCTTCAGATCCCCTGGGTTTATTGCCTTTGATAAAGTCCTTAACCAGTGTATGCATTATAAGCAGTGATAGACGCTTTTTCTGTTTGGGCGATACAGTCTGCACATCAAACTCAAATTCATGACGGGTGATGTTCTGGAGAAAAAAAGAAAGCTGTGCGCCGACAAGCACTACCACCCAGCTCATCTGCACCCATATCATCATGAGCGGTACGGCAGCAAAACTACCATAGAGAGTCCCCAGCCTGGCAGCTCCTATCTGCATCTGAATATATAAGACCTGTATGAGCTGAAGGGCTATACCTGTAAGAAGGCCTGCAACAATGGCCGGTCTGATCCTCACCCTTGTATTAGGCATCACCAGAAAAGCGGCAGTTGTGATGGTACACATCAGGATATAGGGTATGAGCTGAACCAGGAAGGTTACCAAAGGTTTGAGGCTTTCGAGAACCTCATGCTTATCAAGTATTTCGCTTAACCTTGTATTAGCTACAACGGTTGCACTACTAGCGGCTATGAAGAGTACAGGTACCAGGATAATAACTGCAAGGTAATCTGTAAGCTGCCTGTACCATGCCCTTGTCTGTTCTACCTTCCATATTGAATTGAAAGTGCTTTCGACATAGGTAAGCAGCTGTCCCACCGTATAAAATAGCAGTGCGACTCCTACGCCTGCAAGCCAGCCCCCGCTTGTCTGCTCGAGAGTATTGTTGGCAAAGTCGAGTATCCAGGCCATCACCTGCTCCTGGTTATGGAACTGGGTGATGATCTCGGCCCTTAATTCATCCTGGAGTCCGAAGCCTTTTGAAATGCCAAATGCCAGCGCGACCATCGGAATGACGGAAAGAATTGTAAAAAAAGTCAATGCCGAGGCTTTGATGTAAATGCCGTCCTTCTTTATGCCCTTAAAGAGCAGGTAGGCTATCCGAAACTGACGGATAAGATAAACCTTCTTCGAGGAAAGCTGGTCAAGAGGCGTCTTCCAGATGTCGCTGTTTAGCTTCCTGTATGTCATTCGTGACCATTTAACTGGATTTCTCATTCATCAAAGATTTAATCCCGGCACCAAATTTAGCAAATGATCTTCAAACACTATTATTATCTTCACACTTTGAATTTAAATCAGATGGATATCAGGATAAAGGAGTTTATCAAAGGAGCACGTGCAGCTGAAGGGCTTACTGTTATCATTGATGTCTTCAGGGCTTTCAGTGTTGCCTGTTATGCATTTGATAATGGTATTAAGAGAATTATTGACGTGGCCACCCCGGAAGAAGCGCATGACCTTAAAAAACAACTCAAAGTAGAGGTAATTCTTGTTGGAGAACAAAATGAGAAGAAACCTGAAGGCTTTGATTTCGGGAACAGTCCTACGGAAATGCTTACCGCCAACCTGGCCGGAAAGACCATGATACATACCACCACGGCAGGAACAAAAGGGATACTTAATGCACATGGTGCCACAGAGATCCTTGGCGCCAGCCTTGTTAACGCAGGTGCCGTGGCAAGATATATAAGCCTGGTAAAACCGGAAATAGTAACACTGGTTGCCATGGGCTACCGGGCAACAGAAAGCGCAGAAGAGGACCTTATGTGCGCTGAGTATATTAAAGACCTGCTCGTTGGGCGGGAAAAGGATATCTCCATCGGACTGAAAGCATTGCGGGCAGGATCAGGCAGACGTTTTTTTGAACCTATAAACCTGAGTTTCAGTCCTCCAACCGACTTCTTCCTCTGCACTGATCTTAACAGGTTCAATTTTATTCTTAAAGCAGTGGTGACAGCAGCGGGGAATGCAGAGATAGTCAGGGTGGATATGAACGGATGAAGTAGGCAGTAGGCAGTAGGCAATAGGCAATAGTGGAAGGTTGAAACAGAATGTCAAAATGGTACTCTGGCAGGGAAATTGTAATAATGACAGGATAAATGATCAATTTCAAGAATATGACCATTAAGTATTTTCTGGCAGCTGCCGTATTTATAGTAGCAGGAACCTGCCGCTCCCTTTCCGGTCAGGAAGGTTATTCCATAGGTATAACAGTGCAAGGTGTATCAAATTCAAAGATCAGGCTGGCCTATCACCATGGCAACCAGCAATATATTAAAGACAGCTTGTCAACTGACATCACCGGTAAATGCAGGTTTTCAGGAATTGAAAAGCTGCCTGCAGGGGTTTATATGATCGTTTTTCCTGGAAATAGTTACTTTGAGTTTCTTGCAGGAGAGGACCAGAACTTTGATGTATCATGCAGCATCAATGACATAACCGGTTCACTAATTTTCAAGGGGTCACAGGAAAATGAACGTTTTATTGATTACCAGAGGCAATGGAAAACCCTTCAGGAAGAGGCAATAGAAATAAACGACAAAATTAAGGGTGCAAGTCCGGGTACGCAAGCCAGAAAAGCCCCGGAGGGTCAGTTGACAGCCCAGGAGACAAAGATGAAACAGTATCTTCATGAAGTTTCAGAGCTCAACAAAGGGACACTTCTCGGAGCCATTGTGAGATCACTCATCCCGGTTGAGACAATGAAGCCAGTGATACCGGGCGGAGTGAGTAATCCCGATTCAATTGCCAGGCTCAGGTCATATATTTATTTCAAGAACCATTTCTTCGATAATACTCTTTTTGAGGAACCCGGACTGATACGCAGCCCCATCCTTGCAGGCAAGCTGGAACAGTTTTTCAGCCAGGTGGTCGTTCAGATGCCTGATTCGGTGAATAAGGAAGCCGACCGTGTACTTAAAATGAGCGGGGCGAACAAGGATGTTTATCAGTACGTTGCAGTATGGTTATTCAATAAGTACGCAACAAGTGAAATAATGGGGCAAGATGCAGTGCTGGTACACATTGCGGATAAGGTATACCTGTCAGGCAAGGCAGACTGGGTCTCCAAAGAATTTCTTACTGAACTTTCCGCGAAAATAGAAAAGATCAGGCCTGCCCTCATAGGTAAAAAGGGAGCTGACCTGGTGATGGATTCCTTTACCGGACATTATGTTTCATTATACGATCTTGAGGCTGAATTCACTATACTTTATTTCTGGGAGCCTGACTGCGGTCATTGCAAAGAGGCCACGCCGATTCTGAAGAAGTATTATGACCAGAACAAAAATACCGGAATTGAGGTTTTTACCGTATGCACACAGAACAAAAGGGAAGTGTGGGAAAAATATATTGTTGACAACAACCTGAACTGGATCAACGGATGGGATCCGAACAGGGTCAGCCGGTTTGATGTCAATTATAATGTGGACTCAACTCCAATTGTTTATATCCTTGACAGGGACAAGACAATAATTGCCAAGAGACTTCCGGTGGAAAAAATAGGCTCCTTCATTGAAAATTACAGGATTTATGTTACTCATTCCGGAGGCTCTTCCGGCAAGTGATTTACAAGTTCAAAAATAGTGGGGTAGCATTCTTCTTTCACTCCCCCGGTGATACACCACCGGATGCCTGACCCTGATGTTTCCACAACGATTTTATGCCTGGCATCAGGGTTTATCCTGTAGCCACATCTTTTCAATGCTTTTTCAGTTAGTTTTCTGGTTATTCCCGAGGCTTCAAGGGCTATCTCCCCTGCCCCGGATCTCAGGAAGCTGAATGTACCATCGGACTGGCTGAAAGAGAGCAGCGGGCTCTCAAAAGCCTTTGCGAGGGACTTGTTCAGAACCAGATCCTCGGGTGCTCCTTGTTCAATGGCATCATCGCTCATCAGCCAGATGCTGTCGGCCTCATTTATCGCGGTATCGAGGTCATGAGTCGAGTAAATAACACATTTCTCCTTTTCCCTCGTAAGTTTTCGCAGCAGGCTGACTATTGCGAACCTTGATGGCAGATCCAGGAAGGCGGTAGGTTCATCCTTCACCAGGAGGTCTGTATCCTGGGCCAGTGAGCGGGCTATCAGAGTACGCTGTCTCTCCCCGTCTGAGATGTTGTCTATATTGCGTTCAGCCAGTGAGAGCATAGCTGTCACTTCCAGAGCCTCCGTGACAGCCTTCCGGTCAGGTTCTGTAAGAGAACCGATCCAGTTCGTATGAGGAAAGCGGCCGAGGGCAACCACTTCCCTGACCCTGATGTTATGACCAGGGAAAGGCTCTGTTGATGTAAAGCTTACAAGCACGGGCATTTCCGATGAGTCAATTGCAGCAACAGGTTTATTTTTGATCATGATATTCCCTGCAAGAAGGGGTTGCAATGATACAAGCGTCCTCAGCAGGGTGCTTTTCCCAGAGCCGTTACGTCCAATGAGAGCAATGAGTTCACCCCGTCTGGCAGTAAGATTAAGGTGTTCCATCACGGGAGCCGCCCTTCCGTGGTTTATATAACCAACTGAAAGATTTTCCGTTACAAGTATCCTGTCACCCCTTTTCATCATATTTTCTTCCCCATCCTGTTTTTCCCTAAAATGATCCACAGCACTACAGGTATGCCTATCAATGATGTTACCGTGTTTACCGGTATTATATGCCCTCCGCCCGGAAGGGCTGAGATGATATCACTCAGCAGCACCACAACAGCACCGGTCATTATTACCCCGGGGACGAGAACCTTATGGTCTGAAGTGGAGAACATTAGCCGTGTAATATGGGGAACCGCAATACCAATGAAAGCGAGCGGTCCGCAGAAAGCCGTGACACTTCCAGCCAGTATACTGGCAGAGGCGAACAGGGCAATCCTTGTCCTCTTCATGTTCACACCTACGGACCGGGAAAAAGTTTCTCCCATTAACAGGGCATTCAGGGGCTTCACCTGCATAAAAGCTATCAGGGCGCCTGCAGAGATGGCAGCCAGCAATACTCTTACCTGCACCGGTGAAAGGTTTCCAAGGTTTCCCATGGTCCAGATAACATAAGTCTTGAGCATGGCTTCATTGCTGAAATACTGCAGCAGGCTCACCACTGATGAGATTGCACTGGCGAGTAAGATGCCAATTATGAGCACAGTCATGATATCTCTCACCCTTGATGAAACAGCCATAATTACTATCATGACAGCGCCCGCCCCGGCACACGCTGCTATGATCAGGCTCCATCCGTGCAGAGGGTTCAGTGAGTTGAATTCAAACACCGGAGAAAAAGTAAGGATCATCATTGCCACCCCGAGACCGGCACCCGAGCTTACTCCCAGCACATCAGGACCGGCAAGAGGATTGCGAAAGAGTGTCTGCATGAGTAGTCCGCTTAAAGACATCGCTGCACCGGCTATTATGGCTGTGACAGCTTTAGGCAGACGGAACTGCATAACGATAATCTCGCCATGAGCAGTACCCTGTCCAAATAGCGAACGAAAAATGTCAGAGGCATCGAGCCTGGTACTTCCTAATAAAAGGTCAAGAACGAAGAACAAAACAAGGGTAAGCCCCAGTAAAATAAATGTCATTGTGACAGAGATATTTGTTCTCCTGGCCATTCTCATTCCAATATTCTGTAGTATACCGGTGAATAATGGGGAAGAAAACCGGGATGAAGCACTGAGGCGATATCACGGAGGATGATATCAGGGTGTATGACACCACTCTCCCAGTAATCATTTCCCCCGCCCGGGAGAGCTCTGCCATTGTTATTACAGATCCTGCCTGTTTTGAAAACAGGCAGCTGTGCAAGGCGGTAATCCGCCCGTTGTATGTCATCAAGGTTTGTCGCGCTCCCGGGATTAAGCCATATATCAGCTTCAGTAGCTCTATTAAAAACAGCTTCCGTGGAAAACGGAATTGAGTTAGTTGCTACCAGATCGCCAAAAAGATAGTTACCTCCTGCATCACTGACCAGCCTGGCAGCAAATGAGTTAGAAGGAGAGACATACCAGACATCTTCCCAGGGAGCTCCTAGCAATACCCGGGGACGATCTGTGGTCATCCGCTTTAAGCTATCGGCAAGTCCGATGTAATTCCGTGATGCGCTTTCATATATACTGTCAGCCAATTCTGACTTCCCTGTCAGCAATCCAAACACTTTTATCCATTCGCACCTGGCAAGAGGGTGTTCCTCAAGATAATCGGCATTATACATCACCGTGACACCCATATCAGCAAGCTTTCTAAAATATTCTGCTGATGCCGGGCTGACCCCGTATGCCATGAGAATATCAGGCTTAAGGGATACAACCAGCTCTTTGTCAAGATTATTTTCATATCCCACGTCAGGTATTTTCCCTGACTCAATAGCCTTGCGAATGTCAGTGTCAAAGACCAGAGCTGTGCCTGATACCCCCACCACGGTCTCTGATTCTTCAATTGCTTTCAGCATTGCAATATGGGTGGTGGACATGCAAATTATGCGTTTCACGGGTACCCGTATGACCGAACGGCCCTTAAGTGAATCCGGAATGCTCATTCCCTGAGGTACAAGATAATAATCAAACTCAGTGAATCCTGCATCCTGCCAGGGGTTGAGTATTTTTACGATGCTGATATCGCCCCGGGTTTCAATGGAGAACCGGCTGGCAGTAACAGATGATTTGCGGGTTAATTCTTCGGGACCTACATTTACTGTACCTCTGTTGCTGCAGGAGAAATAACATAAAGAGATGAGAATGACAAGTCCGTAGGCTCTCATCAGTCAGTTTCTATTTTTATTATGGTTCCGCTCTGTATATCAGAATCATTTTTAAGGCTATAATGATAGATTCCTGACGGAAGTGACGGAAGCTCAATTGTTAGAATGCCCGGGGAGATGTTATTATAACGCGTAGCACTTACCACGCTTCCCCTGTTGTCATAAATAGTGAGTGTGGTCAGCCTTGCCGTATCGCTTATGCTGAAGGAGATGCTTCTGCTGAATGGGTTTGGAAAGACCAGTGATTCCATACCCTGGGCAGCTGGATTGTTAATATCATTAAGTATTGAATTTTCAATCATAATGACATTCATATAGAGAGATACAGCCATGGGAAATGACGGATGCTGGGTAAAAGGCCTCCAGGCGGTGCCATCATGGAACCAGGCTGTATTTAGGCTGGGCTGGGAATACGGTTGGGAGTGGCGGACAGCGAACTGTACCTGTGGCGAACTGAGAGTAGCTTTGTAATAGACCCTGTAACCAACATAAAATGATCCGCTTACAGCAATCGTCCTTCCGAAATCGACTTCCAGGTCGAAGTTGTCTCTGACTTCCTGAAGCTTAATTAGCCTCGATGCAATTGCTGTTCCAGGAGTGGCTCCTCCTCTCCACAAATATACCCTTACCGAATCAGCAGTGTTTATCCATGATGTATTCGCAATATTCAAATTAATCCATGCTATCTCGCCCACTCCGACAAAAGGAATATATTCAGCGTATCTGATAAGGCTGTCACTGTTAATGCCAGTAGAATAGCCGTAACCGGGCAATGTGTAAATGTCTGTCTGACCCGGATCATTAACGGGGATATTCCTCAGAGTGTCAGACCTTGAGAGGTTCCAGGCGTAAGGATCCCTCCCGCTGACCACTGTTGCTCCGGTGGATAACGGGTCAAGCCAGGACTTCAGGTTTGATGCCGGTACGGTAGAAATGCTGAACATTCTGCTGAGCTTGGCATAGTAGTCATTTTCAGGATTTACGCAGGTAGCCGCACCGCCGGTAAGCGTTCCGCGGAGATTACTGTTCTGATCAAACAGTCCTCCTCCCGATGATCCTGCCTCCGTAGTGCCCAGATCCCATCTGAGTATCTTCCAAAAACCGTAAGAGACATAACCTGATACCGGATATGATGAAGTGACAGGTGGATTATCGTCTATGGATATTTTCATTACGTCCCCTTCAGGGTGATGAACACTATATGTGCTTCCGGGAGGAGTTGAGGTGATATCCCATCCGGATAAATAGGGTTTTAGTACAAGCGAGGGGAATGAAGAAAGTTCTACCAGCGAAAAATCTATATCCTGATTGGTGGCTCTCAGAAGGGAACCGGAGATGGAATGTTGTCTGGAGTTATCGGATCCGTCGCACCACGGGCTTACATAGTTGAAAACGAAGATAGTGCTGCTTGCATTACCCGCATTCTCAACACAGTGCTGCGCTGTTAAGACATATGCCTTGTAATCCTTACCCGTATTATTTATAAGTGTACCCGAACAGAGTTCTGTCCCTGCAACCAGGAGTCGGCATACCGAACGAGATGAAAGCAGATATTTCTGATTTGTTGAACAGTTAAGGTCAACCTCGCAGCCTCCTGCCCTCCCGTAATAAATATCCTTGGAAGATGCCAACCTGAAATAGCCGGCAAAATCATGTGCTATCTGGCTCACTCCTATTGCATTATCCGGAATTTCATTGCCCGGAAAGTGACACTCTATTACCATTCTGTCTCCCGGTACGGGGAGTGTTGGCAGGATGCCGGTGCCACTCTGAGAGGTGAAGGCTCCTCTTATAACTTCATGATTTTCATCGTAGATATAAACATATGCTCCCTCGGGCAGCCTGAAAGGTTTCAGGATTGCATTCAGGGATAAAGCTCCTTTAGATGACACTGGAATGACCCAGACCGTCTCACCCCCTTTTCTTATAATGAAACCAGCGTTGGATGGTTTAAGCGAGACCATGACCGGAAGTGCAAACTGATATGGTTGATCTTTTGGCTGGTCAATTGACCTCATCAACTCAATCTGAGATTTATCAACTGCTGCTTCATACCATGATGAAACAGGTGGAAAGAGAGGTGTGCCGGTAGAAAATTCTGTCTGCGCAAACAAAGTATTACTGAAGAAAACGACAAATATTGTAACCTGTATCCAGCCCCGCATGAGATAATTTTTACCGCATTAAAAGTAATTAAAATAAATACTATTCCTGAAAACGCATAAAACCGGGTATTATTCCGCACTGTTCGGAATCAACCAGTAAGCCGTCCCTGTCATAGACTAAAAGATCTCCAATCTGTAAATAGTCAATTGCATCTGTCACCATGATCATTCCGTTCTTCGGGGAAACAGCAAGCTTGTAAAACAGTCTTCCTCCGGTCTCTATCAGCACTTCTTCAGGGAGTGCAGGCATAATGACAGGCATTCTGCGTACCCCTTCATCAATGTAGTAGAGAGTGTCACCTGTGGCGTTTATCGTGAGCGATGACGGATTGTCTGAAACGGTGCGAAACTCCAATTCATCCTCAACAGACAGTGTAGATGCATTTATTTTAATGATCCTGGGTATCTCCTCATTCATATATCCTCCTGTGCACAGGACCCACAGTCTGTTGTTTTTGTCAAGCACCATGCTCTCCGGTTCCAGCCCGGTAGTAACTGTAGTTTCTACAGTGTCATCCGTAAGATCCACAACCACAATTTTACTCCCTCCTGACCAGTTAGCCGCAAAGAGTATGTTTCCGGAGATGATCATTGCCTCAGAGTTACATCCTATTTCTATTGTACCTTCTACAACAAGGTTGTCAAGGTCAATTACTGTGATCTTGTCCGACATAAGTGAGCTCACATATCCTTTCCTGTTACGAATGACCATCTGGCGGGGGGAGTTGATTCCGGTGACAGTTTCCAAGCTCTCCATCGTCTTCAGGTCAATTACCTCTATCGTTCCTGAATTATTGACAATAATGAATGCCCTGTCACCGTCTACAGCCATATATGTCGGTATGTCACCCAGGGGACGTTTATTCTTAATGGAAAAGAGGTTGCCATAAATTTCTGTCGTTTCAAGGCTGTAAAATGAAAGTGATCCGTTGCCTGCCAGATAGTTTCCCTCATTGAGAATGAAGACTCCGGGTCCTTTCGGGAAAAGCAGATCGGGATCATCCCTGAGGATATCGCAGGATGATGAAAGGAGAGCAATAACGACAAAGATTTTGGACAGGTACTTCATATGGTCACGTTTTTTGGCTTTGAAAAGAGGTTGAAATTCAGTTTTATCCTGTAGGTCCTGAGGGGCATTGGATAGTTTCTCATGCTCTCCCATGCTCTGTTGAGAATGTTATCAGCACAAAAATCAATTTTTATCAATGTGCGTTCCAGCGGTAGTGCAGCACCTATGTCAGTGTTTACCTGGAATGCTGCAGGCAGCCACTCGCTATTGTCGGCAGTTGTGAAGCGCCGGCTGTCTGCAAAAAGTCTAAGTCCTCCGTTAAGGAATGCATAATTCACTGAAAAGTTGGCCGACAGGTGATGCACAGGGGTATATAGCAGCTGTTTACCTATAGATTTATCGTTTAAGACACCTGAACTTTTCACCATTGATCCTGTAAGTGAATAATTTGTTCCCATTGTAATCTTTCCCCTGCTTACCGGAATTATTTTTTTCACCATGGTCTCAAGACCATGGACTTTTACATCCCTGATATTTTCTGCTGACCAGTAACCATACTCTCCCGGCACCCATTGGATAAGATCCTTAACACCTGTAGCATACAAAGTGATATCAATTGAATTGTGTATTCCTGTCGCGGTCACATCATTGTATGAATAACCTATTTCTGCGCCCGTACTGATTTCAGGATCAAGGTCAGCCGTACCTCCCGGATTCCAGAAAAGATCATTAAGGGTTGGCAGTTTCACGTTGCGGCTCATATTTGCTCTTAGGATACTCCTGCCGTCACTTGAAATCAGATATGAACCGCCGCCTGTAAACTCAGGAGTAACAAACTTAGTATCTTCTGTTACCTGTCTTGCCTGCAGCGTCAGTCTCAACCGCTTTGCAGGATAAAAAACAGCAGAAAGTGATGAAGAGAGCAGATTTCTCTCTTTTCTGCCCTCATATGAAAGTGAACTGGCTGTCTGATACTCATCTCCAAGATTTAGCCCAAACTCCAGATTTTCTCTCAGCCTGTATTTAAAAGCTGTTCTGAATGTGTATGCTGCCGATTTGTTGTCTCCCTGTATGGCTGCCACTTCATTATTATAGGTATTGGCATCTACTGTCAGTCCGGAGATTATATCCAGGGAGAGCTTTCCGGCGGTTGTCTTAAAACTAATGGCACCGCGGAGTGCCCTGTCATCCTGTGTCTCCCCGAAATTTTGCTGTACAGTTGTTACCGGGCCGGGTAACTCCCTGTCAGAGAGGTTGTACCATAAATGCAAGGCGGCAGATGAATTGGCACCGTTAAAGAACAGATCATGCATTATCGCGGCAGAAGCAGTAGCAGCGTTTTCTCTTCGCAGTTTTACGGCTCCTCCAGGAGCATCCATGTTATTGAACGGGAAATCATTTTCAGCCCTTTTCCCCCACAGGCTGAAGTTTGCTGATATCTTAGCATTGCCGGTTTTGATCGTGACCAGAGAGGCATATTTATTATTACTCCCGGCTATAGTTGCAACTGAAGCCTGTGTTCCTGGCACTTCTGAGGGCTCGGACAGAAGTTCAATTTTACCTCCTATTGATCCCGAGATCTCTTCAAGGTCAGCACCTCCTCCTGTGACCAGGACCGCTGAAGCTGACATTACAGGGATGATAGCAAAGTCAGCCATGCCGGTATTGGAACCTGTGATTGAAATGCCATTCCATAGAACCAGGGTATGACTTCCGGACATTCCCCGCATAGTTACGGAAGCAAGACCGGAGTTGCCGTTTTGCTTAAGAAAGACTGGAGAAGAAGCCTGCAGCAGGCTTCCCAGGTCATTATCCCGAAAGTTTGAGATTATGGCAGAGTCCATTCCCATTGTGCTGAAAGGAATATGTCTGATAGACCCGGCCGCTGTGACCCTTACCTCGTTTATTCTTATCGTGTCCTCAGAAAACATATCCTGCCCACTGACTAAAATAAGGGGCAGACATATGTATAAAAGAATTACTATCAGCCTTTTATGCTGAAAGTATACGAACAGGGATCTATAGATTATACTTCTATAACTCATTGCTTTTTTTCCCGAAAGCTCCAATTTACGGAAACGCTCTGGCAGGTCTTCTGACTTGTCCCTATTTGCCGGGCCTTCCCGTCTTGATAAACGACAGTGGCGGGGTTCCGGAAATAATGATCCGCCAAATGGCGGACCGGGCTTCACAGCAGCGGGTACTGTCCCCGATTCTCGCGGGGTTCCCTTTTCACTGCTAACGCAAAATCGTTTGCAGCACCAGAATGTAACAAAGGTAACAATAAAGGGATAAGGGCACGATGAAAATTATCAACATAATGGCCCGGAAGTGTTCATTTCATTAGAAACCTCAGCTCTCCTCCTTCCATTATTTCACTGTATGTTATATAATTGCGGTCAAGGAGCTGTCCATTCAGAAATATTTTGTCGACCAGTGTATTATCAGGTGAATTGTTTACGGCAATGACAGTAAACTTATCTCCTGAGGGTAGCCTTATTGAAGCCCTGTCAAGTGCCGGGCTGCCGATAATGAATTTCCCGTCAGCAGGATTCATTGGATAAAATCCCATTGCTGAAAAGACATACCAGGCCGACATCTGTCCGCAGTCCTCATTACCGCAGATGCCATCTTTTTCAGCCGTATACATCTCTTTCATGATCTGGCGCACAGTTGCAGCAGTTTTATCAGGTGCTCCTGCGGCGGAGAACATATAAGCTATATGGTGTGATGGCTCATTCCCATGAGCATACTGGCCTATGAGTCCGCTTATATCAGGAGATGAGTTTTCGCCCCTGACACTTTCAGTCACCGTGAAAAGTGAGTCAAGACGCTGTATAAAGAAATCCCTGCTGCCAAACAGCGAGATAAGCCCTTCAACATCATGGGGTGCCAGCCAGGTGTACTGCCAGCCATTACCTTCAGTGTAATCAGAATTGGTATGATGTGAATAGAGGGGGTCAAACGCGGTGCGCCAGCTACCGTCACTCATTCTTCCTCGCACAAAGAACAGGGAAGTATCAAAGAGATTCTGGTAATACTTAGACCTGTCAAGGAATCCCGCCGCCATTTCAGGCTTGCCAAGATCCATAGCCATCTGCCAGATACACCAGTCATCTATTGCATACTCAAGTGTTTTTGAAACAGATTCGTTTTCAAGGTCTGATGGGATATATCCATATTTCCGGTAATAACTGAGTCCTCTGAAATCAAGGTTTGCCGAGGCCACAGAAGCCTCAAATGCGAGGTCATAATTGAACCCGGGTATCTTTTTATGAATTGCATCTGCTATTACGGGGACTGCGTGATACCCGATCATGCAGTTTGTCTCATTGCCCTCAAGAGACCATACCGGTAGTTTCCCCTGCTCCATGTATATGTTTAGAATAGTATTTATGAAGTCCGGGACAAGGTCAGGAGCTGTAAGTGTGAAAAGCGGATGAGCTGCACGGTAGGTATCCCATAATGAAAAGACGGTGTAATTTGTAAACCCTTCAGCAGTGTGTATTTCAAGATCAGTGCCGCGGTATCTCCTGTCTGAATCAGAATAGAGGTTGGGAGCTATCATGGAATGGTAAAGTGCCGTATAAAACACAGTGGCTGTTTGCTGCACTGCGGAGCCTGCATCTATTACGCTCAGCCGGTTCTGCCATATCTGTCGGGCTTCAGCAGCAGCGGCAGTAAAATTCCATCCCGGCATTTCAGATTTCAGATTGCCGCGAGCGCCTATGGTATCGACTGAAGAGATGCCCGTTTTAACTACCAGTTCATCCCCTTTTTCTGCATCAAATTCGAGGATACAAGCCACATTTCTTCCTTCAACAGACTTACTGTCAATAATCTCCCCTGTGCGTATCATCTTTACTGATGAAGGAGGCTCCGAGAATTCAGAGTAAAAGAACTGGTATTGTTTTTCTGCCCAGCCTGAAGATATCCTTTTGCCGGAGAGAGCATTGCCATCCCACGAAATGCTGCAGTCCAAGGGGCTGTCCCAGTTGATTGCATAACCCAGGTCAATGAGGACCTGCATCTTGCCGTCAGCGGACGGTCTGTATCTCTGAATACCACACCGGGGAGTAGCGGTCAGTTCAACGTCAACACCATTATCCAGAACCACCGAATAATAGCCCGGTCTTGCCTGTTCAAGACTGTGTGAGAATGTGCTGCGATTAAGTTTTGCAATGGAAGCCACAGAGTCAGGTAATGCTATATTGAATTCATTCATCGATGGCATGAAGAGAATATCACACAGGTCTCCTATACCTGTCCCGCTAAGGTGTGTATGACTGAATCCTGCAATTACCGTATCACTGTAATTGTATCCTGAGCACCAGTCCCATCCTGATGTACCGTTGTCAGGACTAAGCTGAACCATTCCAAAAGGTGTTGTGG
Source organism: Bacteroidales bacterium (assembly GCA_035530535.1). Lineage (GTDB taxonomy): Bacteria > Bacteroidota > Bacteroidia > Bacteroidales > VadinHA17 > SR-FBR-E99. Next base: position 1,594 of record DATKUS010000249.1, on the reverse strand, counting down.
CACCCGGAAAGACATGCCCGTGAGCAGCAGTGCCAATGAAGGGGTCAACGAAGGCTGTCACATCCATTTCTGCAGGACTCTGGCACGATAAAACAATTACCGCAGCAATCACCGGCAGCAGAAGGATTCTTTTCATAAATTCTGAGTTATTGTATGATCTTCAGTATCTGCTCCCCGATGCCGATCCGGTAACCTTCGGAAGCAAACAGAATATTTCCGGAACTGTCACCATAAATGACAACAGGGAAGTTCAGGTCAGAATATTCTGATGGAAAGAGTGACTTAAGAAATTCATGACCCTTGTCGCGGCAGAAGAAGGCGTTCTGAGGTAACCCTGCTATCTCTGACGGATTAAATGAATCATTATCCGATCCCTGGTAAAGCATGAACAAAAGATATCCTCCCCATTCATCAAATTCTTTTTTAAGGAGAGGCAGGTCGCGAAATATATGACGGGTGGGTTCTGTTCCCGGATCTATCCAGAGAATGACAATACCCTTTTCCCTAACTGAAGAAAGCTGTATTTTCCCCCCATCCAGAAGCGTTACAGTCTGGCTGATATCTATTTTCCCTTTTATCCGAGGTCCTTCCATTTCATGTCTTAAAATTACTTTAATGGTAGTTGAATCATTCGGAAGAAGCTCAAAAAAGTTAAGTCCGGCCAGTACATCACCATTCTCGTTCCTGTTGCCTGTGACTAGCATATATCTTCCGGGATCAAGGGGTATGTTTTTCTGCATATCACTGATCCTGACATTCTCACCAAATTCCAGTGTCTGATACCTTCCGTTTTCAAACCTGGCAAGAGTAAAGTGGATATGGTATTCAGGCTTCGGGTTCGTCTCCTCTGAAGAAAAGGTGACAAAACTCTTTCCTGCTGAGGATTTTACAGCATCGCTGAACCAGAGATCACACCATTTTCCATCCCTGAAATATTGAGGTCTGCCTGTTCCGGGTTCTAGTCGGGATGGATGACCCGCTGTCCTGCATAGGGAAACAAAAAATATATCACGCGAGTGGTGATCGGAGATCCTCAGTTTTTCAACACCTGAAGGTGTGAGAGGTGTTCGGTAATAATTCTCAGCATCATCGACGGTGACTGATGATTCAATCCATCTGGATATTTCTTCAGGATCTGCCACAAACTTTCCAGCTAGTTCATCGGGGAATGCAGCTTTCATTTGGCTCCGGAACGGAGAGAGTATCTCATCCGCGACTCTTGGTGAAAGCACCCACTCATCATAGAATCCGGTCTCAAAGCCATTGATATTTTCAGGTGCACAGGTGATATGATCCATCAGAATATCCGCAGGTGTGTCACGGAGGTCCTTTTCGGAGATTGTTTCAAGGAGACGGAGTGCCAGGGCTGAATCATCACCGGAGCGAATTAGAAATGAGATGATGCTGCGATAGTTGCCCAATGATGTATTAAGCACCTGGTAAAGCCTTGCGCTGTCCAGTCCTGTTTCAGCGGCAATCTCACCCACTGAGATATTTTCCATCCATGTACGTGCATAGGACTGTCTGATGCTGTCATCTCTTGCCAGTATGGATGCATTATCCCGGATTTGTTCTTCTGCGGGTCCGGAAGGTA
>DATKUS010000248.1:0-18042 GCA_035530535.1 Bacteroidales bacterium | reverse complement strand
CAAAGGTCAGGACCCTGAAACAACATCAGGAGTATCATCCTATACATATCCAGGGGCATGGACAGCCTCCCTGGAATTAAGCATAGATTTCTGATACTCTATTCCTGGAGGGTTTCTGGCAACAACAAAGGCTGTCAGGCTGCATTCCATGCAACCAGAACCGTCAATAATCATTGCAGGAACAATGATGACCCGGGTACAACGGTTAACTTTACAAGCAAAACAACGGCCCGATGAAAATAACCAGCAGAGAAGTTAAACAATTTGTTATTGATGCAGGTGCCGATTGTTGCGGAATAGCTTCGGCAATGAACTTTACAGGTGCACCGGAAGGATTCAGAAGATAATGTCTATATCTTACAGGAAACAATTAATACATATAATATGAAAATTATTAACAGAATACAGTCATCAGTAATTGTATTACTGCTCACAGTACTTGGCTCCTGCTCTGGAAGAACCGGAATTCAGGTCTCAGTAAGCCTCATTGATCAATTCCCTGAGGCAACAATTTCAGGTCCTGATGGAAAAGTAATGTCGCTGATCCCGGAAGATAAGACAACTGGCAGCATAGGATATGAATCGGAAGGCGAAGTGTTCTGGATAAAAGGATTACCGAAAAAGTCCAGTCCGGCTGAAAATACTCTTGCATTTACCTGGACCACCGTTCAGCAAACAAAGATAACCCTGAGTATTGAAAAGGCCGGCGACGATTTTATGTTTAGCCTTTCACAAATCGGGGATGTAAACAATATCATTTCCGGATGGTATGTAAATGTAAAAGCTTCTGAGGACGAATATTTTACAGGCATATTCGAAAGGGTGGTCGATGGGCACCAGAATAATTCATGGGCAGACGGCATTGAAGCTGCAATGAATCTCAGGGGACAAAGGACAGAGGTAAAGCTGAATCCAACGGTATCAGCTTATTCTCCTTTCTACCTGTCATCTGAGAACTATGGTTTCTTTGCCGGAGGCACCTGGCCTGGTGTAATTGATTTCTGCAAGGAAAATCCCGGGATTGTGAAGATAGCTTTCGAAGGGCCTGAATTCATATTTAAGGTCTATACCGCTGATAATCCAATGGAGATAGTCAGGAAACATGCCCTGGAGACCGGGCCGTCAGTGATTCCGCCTGCCTGGGCTTTCGGGCCATGGCGCTGGCGCGATGAACACTCAAACAATGCTGAATATTATGACGGGACACAAAAAAAAGCCCCTTATAACACAGATATCGTTGAAGATGTGCTGATGATGCAGGCTTATGACATCCCCTGCACAGCTCATTGGATTGACAGGCCCTGGGCAACCGGCCCCAACGGATTTGACGATTATGAATTTAATACAACACAGTTCCCTGATCCGGAAGGAATGATCAGGTGGCTTAACAGTAAGGACCTTGAGCTGATGATGTGGATTTCCCCTTTCGTTATGGGTAAAATGGCAGAGTATGCAGAAAAGAATAATTACAGTCTTGTAAGCAAGATACACGGTAACAGCCCGGGGCAGGTGCTCATTGACTTCTCCAATCCGGACGCCGTAAAATGGTGGGGAGAAAACGGTCCCGGAAAGCTTGCCAAGATGGGTATCAGGGGTTTCAAACTTGACCGTGCTGACGGAGAGAAACTGACCGATTCTCTTCATTTATTGACAAGCTCCGGAAAAACCTACAGGGAGAACTATAATGATTTCCCCCATCAATTTGTTAAGGCTGCTTATGATGCTGTTCAGCCGGTTCTGGGAGACAATTTTATTCTCTACCCGCGTGCCCAGTATACAGGCAGCGCAAAATACGGAGCCATGTGGGCAGGAGACACTGACGGGAAGCCTGAGGGTCTGCGATCTGCAATAATAGGTTTACAACGATGTGCTGTTATGGGTTATCCTCTGTGGGCTTCAGATATTGGAGGCTACTGGGGATCGTTTTCGCGTGAGACAGCTATGCGCTGGATTGCCTTCGGATGTTTCTCACCCATAATGGAGACAGGACCAACAAACAACACGGGTTTCTGGAACAATCCCGAAGCACCTCACTATGACAGTGAACTTATTGCAACATGGAGGTTGTATTCAAAGATACGGATGAAAATAAAGGATTATGTAGCCGAACAGGCCAGGAAAGCACATGATGACGGTACTCCGGTAGTCAGGCCTCTTTTCCTCGACTATCCGGCACAAAAAGAGGCTTGGGAAGAGTGGCAGACATATAAGTTTGGTCCTGACATCCTCGTTTCACCAGTATGGAGAAAAGATGCCACAGAGCAGACGATATGGCTTCCTGAGGGGGACATATGGATAGATGCATGGGCACCTGAGAAAGAGCATGCTGGAGGTAACTTCCTCACGGTGGAGACCCCGCTCTACAGTATCCCTGTCTTTATCAGAAAAGGTTCTGAGATCAGCCTTGGAAACCTTCATGATCTTTACCTTGAGTCACTTGAAATAGCAAAGACAAAACCCAATCTCACTGCGCTGGAGAACAAAGAGGTATGGAAAAAATGAGATATTTTCCTTTGTTTGTGATCCTTACCGTATTTGCCCTGCCGGTGGCGGGCCAGAATCAGATAGTTACCGGGCAAATCACTGATGACCGAAATGTCCCTATCGTGGGCCCGACTGTCTGCCAGATAAACACCACCAACTGCGAGAGAGCTGACATGAACGGAATCTTTCATCTTATGCTGTTGCCGGGTAAGGAGAAACGCCTGCAGGTAGAATGCCTGGGATTTAATCCTGTTGAGATCATAATTGCTGACACGGTTACCCATCCTATAACTATCACCCTGGATCCTATGTATATCCCTGATGATGTTATTCTTGGAGACCCTGCCAATAAAAGCAGTTCGCAGTTTGTAATGCGGTCAGCCATCCAGTTGGAAGGTATTTCAGTAGGTTTTGACGAATTCGCAACCCTGTTGGGCTCATATAATACAGATAAACTTGATGACTCGGGCATCACAAAAGGGATTGAACTTGGAGCTGCATTTTCAGGATTTTATACAGGATTTGGGTTTGGAATGAGTTTCGGGTATGATGGTTACCATGACTCACTCAAAATTGATGTTTCCCATACGACATTCGGTTTGAACCTGGGCTACAATATTGTTAATACCCGGAGAATACGTCTCACCCCTGTTGCTTCACTGAGATGGTTCAGATTCCGTCTTCTGAATTATAACGACCACAGAAAAATTCCACTGACAGGTTACCTTGATGAGAGAGACCTCGACCTGAGATTCAACCAGACTGCTGCTTTTGCAGGACTCAACATTGACTATAAGATCTATGATTACAATTATATAGGAGGTGATTACTGGTCTGTGGGACTGTATGGAGGATACATGTTCAGGTTGAACAAAATCCCCTGGATCTATTCGGAAGGCAACAGGCTGACCACGGACAGACAGATTGATCTTGAGAACTTTATCTTCGGTATAAGTGTTTCTTTTTTTACAGAGAGCCGATGAAAATACTACTAATAAAATAAGATGCATAAAATGAAATACAGAAAGCTTGGCAAAACAGGATTTGAGGTATCTGAAATATCTCTTGGGACCTGGCAGGTTGGAGGCAAATGGGGATCAGCATTTGATCACAAACTTGCTGAGAGTATTCTCCGGGAGTCTATTGACAGAGGTGTAAATTTTCTGGACACGGCAGACGTTTACTCTGATGGTGAAAGCGAAAAAGCTGTTGGCCGTATAGTAAAACAATCAGGCGGACGCATATTTATAGCCACTAAATGCGGCAGGCAGATACAGCCTCATAACAATAAGGGATATACTCCTGCAGTGCTGAGAGGATATGTCGAGGACTCGTTAAAACGTCTTGATGTTGAATGCATTGACCTCATACAGCTTCACTGTCCCCCCATAGAGGTATACTACCGGCCAGAGATCTTCGGCGAGTTTGAAAAGATGAAGCAGGAGGGCAAGATACTTAACCTGGGTGTCAGCGTCGAGAAAGTGGAGGAAGCTATTAAAGCAATTGAGTTTGATAATGTCACAACTATTCAGCTGATCTACAATATCTTCAGGCAGAGGCCACAGGAGCGTTTCTTTGCGCAGGCGAAGGAAAAGAATGTGGGACTGATAATCAGGGTACCCCTGGCAAGCGGGCTTCTCTCTGGCAAATACTCGTCATCAACCAGGTTCGCACCTGGAGATCACAGGTTCTTCAACCGCAACGGTATGATGTTCGACAAGGGGGAGACGTTTTCCGGAGTACCCTATGAAAAAGGCCTGGAAGTTGTTGAACGCCTGAAGAACCTCTTTCCTGAAGACACTCCTCTTGCACATGTGGCACTGCGCTGGATACTCATGCATAAAGAAGTAAGCTGTATCATTCCCGGGGCCTCATCACCGGAACAGGTGAAGATAAACCTGGATGCAGAAGAGTTCCATCCTCTCACAGATGAACAGATGACAGCCATAAACCATCTATATACGGAAGAGATCAAGCCTCTTGTACATCAGCTCTGGTAGATCATTCGCCGTTCAGAAAGAAAAAACCGCCATTCACCCCGGTTATTCCGCTTTTAGCTTGTAGCTTCCGGTTCAGTTTGTTTTTTTCTTAATAATTTTGATTTGCTTCCAAGGAAAAAGGCGGAAGCGAAAATTTTGAAATAAACACTGCTTTGTGAATATGGACTATAACAGGTCTGCAATAATTATCGGCTCCGGCATAGGCGGAATAACCACTTCAATCTACCTTGCCCAAAAAGGGTACAGGGTAAACATCTACGAAAAGAACAGTTCACCGGGAGGACGCTGCGGACAGATATTGCGCGACGGCCACCGCTTTGACCTAGGAGCAACAATGATGCTGATGCCCGATACCTACCGGGAAGTGTTCAGCAGTCTCGGGCTGAAGCTTGAAGAAACTCTTAATGTCAAACCGCTGGACGACATATATACCGTTTACTTCGATGATGGCAGCAGGATTGCCTTTACCACCGATCAGAAGCGGATGGAGGAGCAGCTTGAGAAGATCGAACAGGGAAGCTTTTTAAAAGAAAGAGAGTACGTTAAGACAGGATTCAGGCTCTATAAGCTCTCATTTGAGAAGCTTATAGGCCGTAATTTCTTCAGGTTCTTCGATTTCTTCAATCTCAGTAATGCACTGCTTCTCATCAGGTTAAAAACATATTTAAAGCACAGTCGGTATACTGCCCGGTTTTTCAGTGATAAACACCTGCAGATGGCATATACCTTCCAGAACATTTATGTGGGACAAAGTCCGTTCAAGGCACCGGCGCTCTTCTCCATGATACCTGCGGCGGAGCTCACCGAAGGGTCTCTCTTTCCGGTAGGTGGGATGTACAGCGTTGTGGAGAAACTGATGGGCGTTGCAAAGGGTCTGGGTGTGGAGTTTCACTTTGACATGCCTGTCTCAAAGATCACCACCGGGAAAGGACGTGCTTCCGGGGTAGTATTTGATGACGGAAGCCTGGCCACTGCCGATGTGATCATTGCCAATGCTGACCTTCCATATGTCTACCGCGAGCTGTTACCCCCATCCTGGAAGTCGCACCGTATTGAGCGCATGACATATTCATGTTCTGCCCTCGCCCTGCACTGGGGTCTCGACAAAAGGTATTCACAGCTGGGACAGCACAGCGTCTTTCTTTCTGACAACTTCAGGAATGGGCTTGATACCATCTTCAAGGAGAAATCTATGGGCAGTGACCCCAGCTTTTACATCCACGCTCCGGCATGCAATGACCCCTCCGCAGCACCCGAAGGAGGAGAGTCTCTTTCCGTTGTTGTGGGTGTGGGACACCTTGACAATAAGAAGCCGCAGGACTGGGATCATCTCAGGGATGTCGCCCGCAAGGCAGTATTCAAGAGGCTGAAAGAAATGGGCATCAGCGATATAGAAGAACATATAAAATTTGAGATCTGCGCGCCTCCGCCGTCATGGGAAGAGGCTTTCAACATAACACACGGCTCTGTCTTCGGCAGCCTGGGACATAACATCTTCCAGATGGGCTGGTTCAGGCCTCATAACAGGGACAGCTGCTATAAGAACCTCTATTTTACAGGCGGCAGCACACACCCGGGAAACGGAATACCAATGGTGTTGCTGTCAGCAAAGCTGGTTTCGGAACGGATCTTCAAAGATGCGGACCATTCAGTGTAATTAAAGATGCATGCCGTGGAAAGAGAAAAAGAACAGTTTTACAGGATCGTTGAATCAATTGACTTTGAGAAGATCATTGAACACCCCAATATCCTGATAGCGGCCAGGTTCTGGGATGAGGAAAGATACAGGGCAGCATGTGTCTGTTATAAGTTCATGCGTGCCATTGATGATCTTATTGATAATTACAAGGCTGAGAATCATAAGATTGAGGAAAGCGAGAAGGTGCGTTTCGCTGCTGATGTTGAGAAATGGCTTGGAATGTTGTTCGGGAAGGGGGAGTTGACGGATTTTCAGACCGGATTGCTGGAGACGGTAGAACGTTTCAGGATCCCTCACTGGCCTCTTGAAGCTTTTGCGAGGTCAATGTACTATGATGTGGACCATGACGGGTACCCCACAATTCATGACTTCATAGAATATTCACAGGGTGCCTCGGTGGCACCCGCATCAATCTTTGTTCATCTGGCAGGTCTTCAGGAGGGTGAGCACGGCTACTGTGACCCTCCGTTTGATGTGCGAAGCACAGCTTCGCCCTGCGCAATATTCAGCTACCTGGTGCATACAATCAGGGACTTCCGGAAAGACCAGCATAACAACCTTAACTGCTTTGCCGATGATGTTATAGCGAAGAACGGACTGTCACGGCATGACCTGCATGAGATAGCCTGCGGCGCACCGATTGTGCCCGGGTTCAGGGCCATGATGAAAGAATATTATCTGCTGGCAGATGAGTACCGCATAAAAACCATGGAGGTGATGGAGAAGGTCTGTCATCTTCTTCAGCCACGCTACAGGCTCAGCCTCGAAATAATCTTTGAACTTTACCTGATGGTATTTGAGCGTATCGATCCTGAAAATGGAACATTCACCACCGAGGAGTTAAATCCTTCTCCGGCGGAGATAAGGACCAGGGTACTCGGGGTACTTGATAGGAATTAAGAATTAAGAATTGATAATTACGAATTTTTGAGGCTGGGGCGGGACAGGCAGTAGTTGAAATTAAGGCGGCAATTCGTATTTTGCATTCCTAAATCTATCTGTGATGCTGAAGAAAATACCGCACACCTATGTGATAGTGTTCAGCGTTGTGGTTATCGCCGCAATGATGACATGGTTCGTACCCGGAGGAGCCTTTGACAGGCAGACAGTAAGTGTCAGCGGCATTGACAGAAGCGTTGTCATCCCCGGTTCATTCCATTTTACTGAAAGGAGTCCCCAGACCTGGCAGGTCTTCTCGGCACTCTTTGACGGGTTTGTAGATAAGGCTGACATAATCGTTTTCATTCTGATAATCGGTGGCGCTTTCTGGATCATGAATGAAAGCAAGGCAATTGATGTGGCCATACAGGCCGTTCTCAGGTTCACGCGAAAAATTGAAGGTAACAGGGTAATAAAGAAGATCGGTGCAGACAACCTGATATTCATAATGATAATGTCGATGTTCAGCTTCTTCGGGGCCGTCTTCGGCATGAGCGAGGAGACCATCGCCTTCATAATCATTTTCGTTCCCCTGGCAATTTCAATGGGATATGATTCTATAGTGGGCGTTTCTCTCTGCTTTGTGGCTGCCGCCCTGGGTTTTGCAGGAGCTTTTCTGAATCCTTTCACGATAGGCATAGCCCAGGGACTTTCTAACCTGCCTCTTTTTTCAGGACTGGAATACAGGCTGTTTATGTGGGTTGTCATCAGTACAGTTGGTTTTATATTTATCCTGCGGTATGCAAAGAGGATAAAAAAAGATCCATCACGTTCACCTGTCAGGGAAGATGACAACTACTGGCGGCAGCTGCATGCATCAGGACAGGCGCAGGTGGAGTATCACACACCTGTCTCAGCCTGGGTCATTTATGTCCTTCTGATCATTGTGATGGCGATCTTTGTATGGTTTTATCCCATGACCACCATGACATTCGGTGAGGGGAAAGTGAGCCTTCCGGCACTGCCAGTGCTTACGGCTTTATTCGGTCTTACAGGATGGATGGCACTTAGGAAGTCAGTGCATTTCTTCATAATAGAAATACTTCTGTTCACAATTTTCTTCCTCATTACCGGTGTTATGGGTTACGGATGGTATATCATGGAGATAGCCACTCTCTTTTTTGTCATGGGTCTTGTCACTGGCATTTCGATGAGTTATTCAGCAAACAGGATCACCAAGCTGTTCCTTGACGGAGTAAAGGACATCCAGTCAGCAGCGCTTATCGTGGGTCTTGCAGGAGGCATTATTATTATACTGAACAACGGTCATATAATTGATACACTGCTGTATAAACTATCAGAGTCAATCTCCGGGATGGGCAGGCTGGCATCTGTAAGCATGATGTACGTGGTACAGAACCTCATCAACCTTGTCATGCCCTCGGGATCAGCCAAGGCAGCCCTGACAATGCCTATGATGTCACAGTTCTCTGACCTGATAAGTGTGTCAAGGCAAGCGACGGTGGTGGCTTTCCAGCTGGGTGACGGCATCACAAACATGATCACTCCTACATCAGGGGTTCTGCTTGGGGTCCTGAGCGTAGCAAAGATACCCTATGACAAGTGGTTCAGGTGGGTGCTGCCGCTTATCATCATCCTGCTGGTTCTGGGGTTCCTGCTTCTGATACCGACAGTCTATATGACGTTGAAGGGGTTCTGAAAAGTTTATAGGTTGATTAGTTTATAGGTTTAGGGTTATTGAAAGATGCTTTATTTTTCACTCCCGGTAAGGTCTTCAAATCATCTTAGCCATAGCACCCTTAATCGATATTTAATTTAAATTTGATCTGTTAATAACCAGTACCATGAAAACCAATAATCCTGAAACAGCAAGCGGAACTGAACCTCCGTCGGCGCTGGTCCGCATTTCATTCAATGACATCCTGATCATACTTATCGTCTGCCTTGTGACAGGATTGCTTATACTGATGCCCAGGTACACATCTATCGATCCGATGAAAGTCCTGTTTTATGAAAAAAATGCAGGTATCATTGCATTTCTTGGTCTTTGTCTTTATGCGGTGATGGCAAAAAGGATAAGGAACCCTATGTGGCTGATGCTCACCGCCGCCTTTTTCCTTGTACCTGCCCTCTATATAAACCTTCTTCCGTCAGACAGCAGCAACCAGGCACTGATACTCTCATGCATTCATCTTCCGCTTATGTTATGGTGCGTTTACGGTATTGTTTATACCGACTTTGAATTCAATAATATTCAGAAAAGAGTGGATTTTATAAAGCACAACGGTGACCTCGCCATCCTCGGCGCTCTTCTGGTGCTGGCAGGAATTGCTCTGGCAGGATTTACTATTGCTCTCTTTTCATCAATTGATATGAAGATTGAAAAGTTCTATTCTGAATACATAGCTCTCTGGGGTGCGATGGCGGCTCCTGCCGTCACAGCATTCATCATCCGTCACTACCCGAAGCTGACGAGCAAAATAGCTCCCCTGATCGCCACCCTGTTCAGCCCCCTGGTGCTTTTGACATTGCTGGTATACCTGGCTGCTGTTCTTTTCGCAGGTAAGAATCCCTATACTGACAGGGATTTCCTGATCATGTTTAACCTGATGCTGATTGGGGTCATGGCCATCGTTGTCTTTTCAATCACTGAAAGATCAGGGGAGAGACGGGTAAAATTCAATGAATATATACTCTTTGCACTGGTTGTGGTGACACTGATAACAGACCTGGTAGCGTTATCGGCTATCTTCTACAGGCTGGGGGAGTTTGGCATAACCGCAAACCGCATAGCTGTCCTTGGTTCAAACCTGCTTATCCTGGGCAACATTGTACTCATTACTATCGATCTATTCAGGGTAACCTTCCATAATGAATCTTTGGATAGGGTCACCCTGACCACCGCCCGTTATCTGCCATTGTACTTTTTGTGGACAGTGGTGGTGGTTTTCGGATTTCCGATGATTTTCTAGTTGATGGGTTTATAGGTTTATAGGTTTAGGAGTTTATAGGTTTAGGAGATTTAGGATTTAATTTTTGATAAAATGATTTATTCTTTTGAAAATCTCGATGTGTGGCAGAAATCAAGGAATCTTGTGATGTCTGTCTACAAGATCACTGCTGACTTCCCTTTGGATGAAAAATATGGTCTATCGAGCCAGCTAAGGAGAGCGTCTATCTCAGTAAGCAGCAACATTGCTGAAGGGAGCACAAGATGGAGTAAAACTGATCAGGCCAGATTCTATCAAATTGCCTTTGGCAGTCTAATGGAAGTCCTTAATCAGTTAATTCTGGCTTCAGACCTGGGTTTTGTTGATAAAGAACGGCTGACGGAAATCCGTGTTGAGATTGAATCCATTGGCAGAATGCTGAATTCGCTACATCAATCAACCGATACCCCCAGACCTTTTTAACCTATAAACCCATAAACTAATCAACCTATAAACTACTTCTTCATAGCTCTCGTCAGCACCCCCATCACCCCTCGGATGAAGGTTGCGGAGGTGAGCACCTTAACAACAGGGTTTATTGTAGTTCTTCTGCGTACCGGTCCTGTCCTGTAGTATCTGTCAGCCTCCTTCTCCCTCTCTTTTCTTCTCTCAGAGTCAGCCTTCTCAGCCTCTATATTTGATATCTTGCGTTCAAGCATCTCATAGGCACTTTCACGGTCCACAACACGTGAATATTTGTTTACCAGGTCAGATGCACTGTTGATATTGGCTATCTCCTGGTCGGTGAGTATATCCATGCGGCCCATGGGAGCCCGCAACATGGTGGCTGCCAGGGGAGTCGGGATACCCTTCTCATTCAGGACCGTGACAAATGCTTCGCCTGTTCCAAGTGCTGTCAGAGCATCTTCCGTCTTGTAATAATCCGAAAGTGGAAAATTCTCTGCAGTAAGCTTTATCGCTTTGCGGTCATTGGCGGTAAAGGCCCTCAGGGCATGCTGGACCTTGAGGCCCAGCTGTGCAAGCACTGAGGGTGGCACATCGGTGGGGTTCTGGGTGACAAAAAAGACACCGACACCCTTCGATCTTATGAGCTTGATGATAGTCTCAATCTGATCGAGCAGGGTCTTGCTGGCCTGGTTAAAAATGAGGTGTGCCTCATCAATGAAAATCACCAGCTCAGGTTTAGGCTGGTCACCCTTCTCGGGCATCTGGCTGTAGACCTCTGCCAGCAGTGAGAGCATGAAAGTGGAGAAGAGCTTAGGCTTGTCCTGTATATCAGTGAGCCTGATGATGTTAATATATCCGTTGCCGTTCTTGTCCCTGCGCATCAGGTCATATATGTCGAATGACATCTCACCGAAGAAGATATCAGCACCCTGTTGCTCAAGCTCGATGATCTTGCGCAGAATAATGCCCGTTGAGGATGTGGAGATAGCTCCGTACTCACGTTCGAGTTCTTCCTTTCCCTCTTCGGTCACGAACTGGATGACCTTTTTAATGTCTTTCAGGTCTATCAGGGCCATTCCGGCGTCGTCGCAGTATTTAAAGATGACCGATATTATCCCTGCCTGGGTGTCATTCAGGTCGAGGATGCGCGAGAAGAGCACGGGGCCGAACTCGGAGACGGTAGCCCGTAAACGGACGCCGTTCTGTTCCGAGAGCGTCAGCAGCTCCACAGGAAATCCTTTCACCGAATATGGAAGGTTTATCCTGGCATGTCGGTCGGTGATAAAAGGTTTCACTTCTCCCGGCATGGCTACACCGCTTAGATCACCCTTGACGTCCATCACCAGTACAGGTATGCCCTTCTCAGAGAGCTGCTCGGAGATGACCTGAAGGGTTTTTGTCTTGCCGGTTCCTGTAGCCCCTGCTATCAGTCCGTGCCTGTTGAGCGTTTTCAGCGGTACCTTTACAAAGGCATCTGCCAGCGGTTCACCGTCAAGCATGGCACCGCCCAGGATGATGGCATCACCTTTTGTGGCGTACCCTTCATTAATGTGCCTGAAAAAGTCTTCTCTTTTGCTCATGACCTGTCTTTTTAATGATGTAAAAGCCGCTGGAGAACCAGTTCCAACGGCTTTTATGAAAAGTTGTTCTTGCGAATTTATTTCGTCCCGAGTACTTCTGCTACTTTTTGCGCCAGGGCTTCACCGCGAAGGTTATGACCTATTATAATACCATTCTCATCAAGAAGGAAGTTTGATGGTATCGCAACAACCGCATACAGTTTCACAGGTAAAGTGTTAAAACGGTTCAGTTCCGACACATGAGTCCATGTCAGAAAATCGTCTGCAATAGCTTTTTTCCATGCCTCGCCGTCGGTGTCAAGCGATACGCCAAACACATCAAAGCCCTTCTTGTTGTATTCCTGCCATACTTTAACCACGTTGGGGTTCTCCTGGCGGCAAGGACCGCACCATGCAGCCCAGAAATCCACAAGCAGAAGCTTAGTTTTGCCGCCTACTTTTGAATAGAGTGACACCGGAGTGCCATTTACATCATTGAGTGTGAAATCAGGGGCTTTCTGACCTATAGCAACAGTTTTGAGTACCTCAAGCTGCTCCTTAAGATTTACTATTGTCGGATCCACGTTGAGGGTTGTATCAAGACCGCCCAGGAGTCTCTCCATTTCAGGAGCGTCCAGGTAGTATGCAATTTCTCTTAATACTGTGGGTGTTACAAATGACTTCGGATTATTGGCAATAAACTCCTTGTTCATAGAAAGCTGCTTGCCGTCAAAAGCATCCAGCTCCTTCTCTATCGATGCAGCAAGCTCTTCATTCCCTGCTTTTTTTGCTTCGCGAATACGGTCTACAATCTGTCTCATCTCAGTATTCATGGATTCGAAAGAAGCGCGATATGCTTCAAACTCCGACTGTGTTTCAGATCCGGTCACCGATGCGGTATAAAGCGAATCAACATGCCCGTTAATGTTTATCTCTGAATTCTCAATAAAGAAATTCAGTCCGCCTCTTGTACCTTTAACAGAAAGCATGACCATCTGAGGATAATCCACAAAACCTTCCATCTTGAAGGTGCCCTTAACGAGTGTTGCAGAATCTAAAATAGAAAATCCTGAGGGACCACGTTTCTGAAGCAAAACCATTCCGGTTTCTGCACCGTCAATTGTTCCGGCTACAACATATTTTGGTTCTTTCGAACATGCTGCAGCAACGGCTGCAATAACTAACAGGTAAAATAATTTTCTCATTTTAAACGATTTGTTGATGATTAGTTTTAGTTCATTGATATGGCCAAAGATATAAATAATTGATGACTAAGTCTTTCTGTTGAAGTATTTATCAAGAAGAATTGATGCCGGTTTATAAGAGGTAATCTCACCCTCGCGCAGTTGTCTCTCAATGTTTGGTATCATCTCTATTATTTCAGGATGGCTGTAAAATGAATACTTCAGTGAGTCAATGATGGCTTCATGCATCCTTGTCACCGCCTGATCACGCCGACGCTCCCAGAAATAACCGTTGCTCTTGGTTTTACTTACATAATCGCGGATTGTCGCCCACACCTCTGCAATGCCCTTATTCTCAAGTGATGAACAGGTAAGCACGTGGGGGCTCCATTTCGACGGTGACAGGGGAAACAGGTGCAAGGCATTTTTATATTCAATCCTTGCCATCTCGGCCTTCTTTATATTAATGCCGTCTGCTTTTGTTATGGCTATGGTATCAGCCATCTCCATTATACCTCTTTTTATTCCCTGCAGTTCATCACCTGCACCGGCAAGCATGAGCACCAGGAAGAAGTCGACCATCGAGTGTGCCGCTGTCTCTGACTGCCCCACCCCTACTGTCTCAACTATGATTGTATCAAAGCCGGCAGCTTCGCAGAGTATTATCGATTCGCGTGTCTTGCGTGCTACCCCTCCTAATGTTCCGGCGGCTGGCGAAGGCCTTATAAAGGCATCAGGGTCTGTGCTGAGCTGTTCCATCCGCGTCTTGTCTCCCATGATGCTCCCGTGGCTCTGCTGGCTGCTGGGGTCAATAGCCAGTACGGCCAGCCGTCTCCCGTAAAGGCGGGTGAGCATGGTGCCAAAAGTGTCAATGAATGTGCTCTTGCCCGCACCCGGGACACCTGTAATGCCTATCCTCACTGACCTGGAGCTGGCCGGCAGGCAACGTTCAACTACCGCCTGTGCTTTGTCATAATGTTCAGGAAGAGAACTCTCAACAAGGGTAATAGCCTGGCTGAGGACCGTACGGTCACCCCTGAGGATGGCATCAACATACTCATCAATGGAAAAGTGCTTTCGCCGGGTGCGCCTGAGACGGCTGATAACCTCAGGATTAATGCTTGGCGGCTGAACAACACCTTTCTGAACCGAGAGTGACCCGGTGGTATCTTTTCCCTTAGTCATTATCGGATGAGTATTATGCCCCTTCAGTTTGACGGCTGCCCCTCTACCAGCACCTCACCCTTGATCATAAGCATCACTTCAGAGTTCTTGGGATCATTGGTATAGACAAAGATGTTTTTATAAATGTTTCCTTTATAGCCTCCGGAATTGAACTTGGCCTTAATACTACCCTTTGTTCCCGGCTTGATGACATTCTCTGTCGGCATGAGTGCTGTGCACCCGCAACCCGCTTTAACATTACGGATGATAAGGTCAGTCTTTCCCTCATTGGTGAAGAAATACTCAACATCAGCTGATTCATTCTGTTTTATCTTCCCAAAGTCCACAGTATTTGAAACCAGTTTGAAAACAGGTGCATTGGCCAGCTCCTGGCTTGTGAGTGAAGAAAAATCCTCCACCAGGTTTGCCGATACATACAGGTAGATATTCTGCTGCGGCACCCCGTTAACCTTCAGCCTGACCAGGTCATTCACATTACCCCATGCCGCGCTGTTAAGATTTGCGTCATAGGTGCCTTCTATCAGTCCTTTCTCCCCCGGCTTCAGCGTTGCCGGTATCGCCTTCATCGAAAGATGTGCAGGAAGTCCCTCAAACTCAATAGTTGCCGGCTCCTTTGAAGTGTTTATGACAGGCATCACCCTGATCTTTTTCTCATTCTTCTTGGTTGAAGTAAACGCCAGGTGATTGGACTCAAACCTGACAGGCCCTACCACAAATGAATAAGTCTCTTCAATAGTCTTCTCAGTCTTCTCGCGAGGTGTCACCTCTCCTTCTATGATAAGAACCGTAACTGCCGGTTTGGCATTCGAAAAAACTGAAATACTCTTGGCAAAGCGTCCGTTATATCCGCGGGGATCAAAAACTGCTGTCACAAAACCTTTTCCGCCGGGAGGGATGGGTGCCTTGGTATAATCAGCGGCGGTACATCCGCATGAAGGCTGAACTTTGGTGAGTACAAGAACAGAATCGCCCGTATTAGTAAAATTGAATATTGCCTCCTGTTTCCCTGTCTCTTCCTTAATGGAACCATAATTATGACGGGGATCGAGGAAGTTCAGTTTCGGTTGGGCGTATAAGCCGGATCCGATGATTAAAACCATAAGAACAATAAAACTCCTTTTCATCGCTATTCTTTTTTTTAATGAATTATCAAAATCCTTTTAATGCTATAACAAAGATCAGACCACAGTGGTTGCATCATTATCAACGTCAAAAATAATAAAAATCATTAAGCCCCTGTTTTTTTATTGGTTTATGCATTAGTTTTGCCTGACGGATACTTCTTTTGGAACAAAATTTGAAACGAACCAAAAGATCATCCCTGTAATTATTTATGTCGAGAAAAAAACTATTTATACTGTCCATCGTTATCCTGACTCTGATGCCGGCCATTCCGGCAGCAGGACAGTTTTACAACGGGATGCAGATGACCTTTGGGAAAAACCGGGTCCAGTACAGGGATTTCTACTGGAACTATTTCAGGTTTGAGGATATCGACTGCTACTACAACGAATTCGGGCGCGAAGTGGCAGAATATGCATGCACCGTTGCTGAGAAGAAACTGAATGAGATAGAAGATTACTTTGATTATTCTCTTAACAAGAGACTGATAATCATAGTTTATAATAAGAAAAACGATTTCAGGCAGAGTAACATAGGACTTATCTCTGCCGAGGACGATTATAATGTGGGAGGTTACAGCCGCGTCATCAAGAATAAGGTGATGCTCTGGTTCAATGGTGACCACGAGGAGTTTGACAAGCTCATCGAATCTGCCATAGCCGAAGTGATAGTCTATGAGATGGTCTCCAATGCTGATCTGCACGACAGGGTCTCAAGCAATTCGGAGATACAGATCCCCGAATGGTACATAAAGGGACTGGTCAACTATGTAGCCTACGGTTGGGATGAGGAAACCGACAATCATGTCAGAGATGGCTTTGAGAACGGCAGATACAGGAATCTCGACAACCTGGAATATGACGAGGCAATTTATGCCGGACAGTCATTCTGGAAATATATCGGCGAAACTTACGGCAATGCCATCATCCCGAATATAATTTACCTTTCAAAAGTATATAAGAATATCGAAGACGGGTTTCTTTACGGGCTGGGCAAAAGCATTAAGGATACGTACCGCGACTGGCGTGCATTTTATGGTGATTATTACTCCGTCAGGCCGGGAGAGACATATACCATTCCTCCTCTTGTAAAACGCTCAAAAACCCAGCAGCGTTTTACCTCAGTCCAGGTCAGTCCTGACGGAAGGTATATTGCATGGGTGTCAAACGACTGGGGCCGTCGTAAGATATGGTTATATGATACCCAAACCGGGAAGAACAAGAGCATCTTTTCGGCCGAACCGAGGTTTGAACAGACTGTTGATTACACATATCCTGTACTGACCTGGCACCCCGGAGGCAAGATACTGACCTTTGTGAACGAGGAAAAGGGAGGCATGCATCTCTACTTCTACCGTACAGACCAGAAGAACTTCGAGGAACGTACCATGCCCTTCTTTGAAAAAGTACTGTCAATGGCCTACTCTCCTGATGGAACGCGATTGCTCCTTACCGCTATCATTAACGGCATGACCGATATATATGTACATACCATTATCTCAGGCACCAGTGAACGTATCACTTTTGATGTTGCTGATGACCGCGAGGCTTCATTCATAAAGGGAAAAAATGAAACTATCATCTTTTCTTCAAACAGGCTCACTGACTCGCTGACAAACAAAGGTGACCCGCAGGAACGTGTTGGTCTGAATTATAATCTCTTTACCTATGATCTTACTTCCGGAGGCAAGGCCCTGACGCGGCTGGGGGAGAAACCTTACAATAATTACCGTGAGCCTTTAGGAGCTACAGTACGTACCACCGGATATATCGGTAACGCTAACGGGATCAGAAACTATTACACTGCCAGTTTTGACAGTGTCATAAGTTATATTGACACGACCCTGCATTACAGATATTTTATTGAGTCACGGCAGGCCACTGACTTCCCCAGGCATCTTGAGGCTTTTGACCGCGAAGGAGGCACCGATGCGGCAGTTATCTATGACAAGGGACGCTACAATCTTCTTTCAGGCCCCACCACTGAAGCAGCAAAGGTGAATGAGAGTGATATACATTCAACCCGCTACCGCGAGGAACTGACGGCTGCACTCAGGGCGGCAGACAGCATCAATACCCTGAGAGACCGGCTGCTTGCTGAACGTGCCAGGATGAATGACACGCTGCAAAAGCCGCTCTATGAATATTATGTAAAGGATGAACCTATCGATTTCAATAATTATGTCTTCGAAAAGGAAAAGGAAAACTATTATGAGCTGCAGTGGCGCAAAGATTACATGGACATTGACCTTGATACTTCAAGGATGGAGATGCCGCCAGCCAGGGTCTACCGTACTGCATTCTACAATAACTATACAGCCACCCAGTTAGACTTTAACTTCCTGAATTACTCTTACCAGGCTTATAACGGCGGAGCTCCATATTTTAACCCGGGGCTTAATTTGCTTATTAAGATCGGCACAATTGACCTCTTTGAAGATTACAGGATCACCGGCGGCTTCAGATTTTCAGGTAATTTTAGCAGTAATGAATACCTCGTCAGCCTTGAGGC
>DATKUS010000247.1:0-2837 GCA_035530535.1 Bacteroidales bacterium | reverse complement strand
CCTGATGTGACAGCATCGTATCTTAAGATTCCCCGTTCTGTTTTTACCCTTCGGAGGATTCCCTTTTCAACCAGGGTGTCAAGCGTCTTATATACTGTGCCTGTCGCAATGTTGGGGTGGTTCCGCCGGATAAACTGGCTGACCTCATCTGCTGTTGGATGGTCATTCAGCTTAACCACGGCCTCCAGCACTGCTATTCTCTGCGGCGTCACATTCAGCTCGCACCCCTTAAGTTTATTTCTGAAATTTTCCGGGTCCATCAAATAAGAATTATTCCTAAATAGGAAGGAGTAAATATAAACCTAAATAATGAGGCAACAAAATTTATTTAGATGTTTTCCGTCATAATATTACTTCATCCTTCATGCTCCATACCCTGTGCCCTGTGCCCTGTGCTCCATGCCCACTGCTACATGCTATATTGTATACAGTTTATCCAGCACGTCAAGCATGATCTCATCCACATTTTTCCGGTTGTCTATTGATGCCATCATGCCGTATGCTGCTGCGCTGCTGCCTGACCCTCCTCCGTCACTTTTATTTATCATTCCGGTAAACTTTGAAGAGAGTTTTCTGAACCATTTTTCGGGCTTGTTGATGGAGAGGGAGAGATACATGGTGAAGGCAGGCTGGCGACGGCCGACTATGCTTTGCCCAGTCGCGGGCAGTTTTAACAGCAACGAGTATGCTTTCGGAACCTCCTGTGGTTAGATTACCAGCATAATCTTCCCCGGCATGAAGCAGATCAGCTACCATTGCCACTGTCTCATTCTCAAGCTGTCTGAGAGAAGAAAACAGGGAAGGGTTGAGTGCATTCTCATTGAAGAAGAGATGATAAGCCTGTTCAATGGCTTTTGACTCCCTGCTGCCGGCATGATAGATATAACCGAACATCCTGCCGTTTCTCCAGGAAACATCCATTGATCTGTGTGCCCTCAACTCGGCCAGCATTCTGTTGCTATCGAGGCCTTTTAGCGGAAATACAATCTTCTGCCTGTTCATGACTGATGGTGTTCATTATCCTCCTGGCTTTCCAACATTGGGAATAGAGCTTGATTTTCTCATCCCTGCAAGGGGAGTCATGAAGAATGTCTTATCAAAGTTAGGCTATTAAATAGCTGAAGTCAAGTATTTTCCATTGTCTGTATGCACTCCAGGAAGCATGCTCCCTCCCTGCATCATGCTTCCTTCCCCGTGCTGACCTGCAGGACTTTTTATTTACTCCCAAGGCCTGCGTTCTCTATTTTATGTTGCAGAGTATCGGAGTTATTTAATCTTAATCCGGATAATATCTTATATTTACATAATAGAATAAAGTGTAAAAAATACATTTATAAAAATGAAAAACCAGCTTCACAATTTTATGTTATTATTTGCAGCTGTAATGCTGTTGACAGGCCAGAGTCTTTCTGCCCAGAAGAAAACAAGAACTTTATCGGAACCATGGGCTGGTCCTGTGACTGCCTGGCCACGCATCATCCCGGCACGTGTAGATGACACCGGCAGCAAAGATCTCTTCATCATGACGCTTGGGGAAGTTTCAACACCCCTTGCCCAGGGTACGTACGATCCGGTCAGCGACCGCCTGACACTTAAAAGCGGACAAACATTGGAACACTATTACCGTGACAGCCTGGGGATTAAGTATTATCAACCCATGGACAAAACGATTTTTCCGTTGCCGCCATCAGGGATGTGCACATGGTATTATTATTATCAGCATATAACTGAAAAGGAGGTCATGCTGAACACTGACTGGATATCGGCAAACCTCAGATCATACGGAGCCAGATATGTTCAGATAGATGACGGGTGGCAGAAAGAGACAGCCTCAGGGCGTAAGGGTTCACGTGACTGGACTGGTTTTGACAGGAGTTTCCCGGAGGGAATGACCGCCCTGGCTTCTTACATTAAATCGAAAGGACTTGTACCTGGAATCTGGATAGCACCTCACGGTCAGTCAAATGAGGAGGTTGTAAAGGCCAACCCCGGAGTTTTTATCCTTAAACCTGACGGTACATCAGCTTCAAAAACATGGGAAGGAGACTGGCTTATTGATCCAACTTCACCGCAGGCAAAGGACTATTTCCATGACCTGTTTTCCATGATGGTAAGCTGGGGATATGATTATTATAAGATTGATGGCCAGCCTATTGTTGTGAATGAGTTTGCTAAAAACTCAGATTTATTGTCTGTAAAAGGTGGTCCCGCGGATTCATTGTATAGGGTAACCCTTGATATTGTCCGGAATGCCATAGGTTCTGATCGTTATCTTTTGGGATGCTGGGGTTTGCCTGTTGAAGGTGCCGGGATTATGAACGGCACGCGTACCGGAGGTGATGTGGTACTGGGTTGGGATGGTTTCTTCACCGCCCTTGATCCTACCATGGAGAGTTACTATATGCATAACATTGTCTGGTATACAGATCCTGATGTAATGCTTTTGCGTCAGCCTCTCACAATTGAACAGGCAAGGGTATGGGCCACATTGCAAGGACTTACAGGTCAGGCACTTATGTCCTCTGACCGCCTGATGGATCTTTCTGATGAAAGAGTGGAGATGCTTAAAAAAGTATATCCTGCCGTTGATATCAGGCCGCTTGACCTCTTCCCCTCCGACAGCCGAAAAAGGATATGGGACCTGAAAGTCAGCCACCTGGGAAGGAATTATGACATCACCGGTCTTTTTAACTTCGGTGAAGACAAACCTGTTCAGCTGAAGCTTGACTGGGAAGCGCTGGGCATCTCCGGTGAAAAGCCTGTTCATGTTTTCGATTTCTGGAACAGTGAGTATCTGGGTGCATGGGAGACAGGAATGGCAGTTGATGTGGCTCCAA
>DATKUS010000246.1:0-2847 GCA_035530535.1 Bacteroidales bacterium | reverse complement strand
GCCATCTTCTCCCTTCAGAGATTACGGAGACAAATGCCATCCGCATCCGGGCAAATTTTCGCAAGGTACTCGAAAAGCACCCCCGCTTGCTTCTGAAATTCCACAGTGTGGGCCGATAGGCCTCAAAAAAAACGAAACTTTTTTCTAAAAAACACGCTCAAACTGAAAATGGGCCTTTCCTGCATCCACTGCGCTTTATGGAAAGAAAGATAATGTTGTTCAGTGGAAAGGACAGGAAATGACCCCGGAAAAAGCGCTTGCTAAATATTATGCGGGCCAGTACATGGTAAATGCACAGGCCCGGCTGCTCTTCGACCTCGAAGTCAGCAAGGGCTGTGATAGCAGAATTTTGCCAAATCCAGTTGCCCTTGAGCCCGTTTTTACACCAATAGACCTGCCCAAAGATATCATAGCCCTCAAAGACGGGCCCGGCTGGATTTTTGAGTCACCGCCAAAGCAACAGGATTTGGTCAGGTTCAGGGTCTGGTTATCGCCTGATCAGCCCTTCAACTGGAACTGCCTGGAACTTTTTGTAAAGCAGCTCTCCCTGGTCTCCAACAGGGTAGGTCTGGAGATTACCGGCAACGAAAAGAAAATCGATATTACTCTGCTCTGTCATCGCAGTGATGTCCCCATTCTTAGTACAGCTTTTCTGAGTAAATTGAAATTCTGTAAACTGTCAGTAGCAACAAAAGATTTAATTTTCAATGCCGAGCCGGAACTTTGGGGAGATATCATTTTCTACGATTACTTTACCCCGCCACCGTACTCCCATCTTCTGACCAGGCCCGATGAACTGCATACCACACCATACGAGGCCCTGGTAACGGCTATTGCAAACATACCGTCACCTGCTATGGGTATATATCAGGTTCTGTTTCAGCCGGTCTCTGCCGCCAACAACTGGCATCGCAACGTCGAGATACTCACAGACCTTGAATACAAAGTAAAACTGTTAAGCGGGGTCGGTCCTGCTCAGCGTTATGAGCAGCAAGTCCCGTCAGGGGATATCCACCAGATGGCCGGTGACGTTGATACCAAGGCACATAACGATAAACCATTTTACTCAGCGGCATTCCGTATCGCTGTGGTAGGTGCTGACGATGACAGGCAGAACTATCTACAGTCATTAAGAGTATTCAGCAGCCTGTTCCAGCATGGTGGAAGCCAGCTTAATTTTATTACAGAAGCTGATTATGGCAAAGTTCTTTCTCCCGAGCAGATTCGGCAGATGTTTATGTTGGGAGTGACTTACCGGCCGGGCTTTCTGGTAAATTCAGATGAATTGACAGGTCTTGTTCATTTTCCTGAGGCAGCCGTAGCAGAACATTTCGCGGCAGAGACCGATGAAGTGCAAACATTAATGGTTACTACCAGCAATAGACTTTCAGAGGGCACGCCTATAGGGACAACCAATGTTGCAGGGCAGGAACGCACCATGTGTATACCGGATGACATGCGATTGTGTCATATCCATATGATTGGTAAAACCAAGATGGGTAAATCAACTTTGGCAGAAAACATGATCATGGATGACATCGGAAAAGGGCATGGCGTTGCTGTCCTTGACCCACACGGCGATCTTGTGAAGAAGCTGTCATTCCTTATACCTGAAGAAGACATCTCTCGTGTAATATACATTGATTTGGGCAATCCCGACTGGATACCACTGTGGAATCCTATGGATAAAATTCCAGGCCAGGATATAGGCAAGATAACTGATGATCTTATTGGTGTACTTAAAAGTTTTGTCACGGGCTGGGGCCACAGGATGGAGCATCTTCTTCGCCACTCTATATTCACCATGTTACACCTTCCAGGTGCCTCCTTACGGGATGTTTACGACATTCTATGCAAAACAGAAGAAAGTAAAAGGACATGTCAAATCATTCTTGAGACTATCCAGGATGATGTGGCTCGTCAGTTCTGGAAACACGATTTTGAGAACTACAGGCCCGATGAGCTCGGCCCACCGAAACATAAGCTCAGCATGATGCTTCTCTCCGGCACCGCGGCATCGTTAATGTTATCACAACCTTTAAGCAGCTTTAATTTTCGGCAGGTAATGGATAAAGGTATGATACTCCTGGTAGATCTTTCATCAAATCTTGGCACAGAGGTTAAGCAGGTTATTGGGGGCTTTATTCTGGCACGTATGTATATAGCGGCGCTTAGCCGCAGTGACATCTCAGTACGAGAAGAACGAAAACCATTTCATGCTTATATTGATGAAGCACCTCCGTTCGTAACGGACTCGCTTGAAGATATTATTGCAGAGACCTGCAAGTACGGTGTCAGCCTGACTTTCCTACACCAATACCTGGGGCAATTTGATGCAAAAAAAATCGGTGCACTTGGAACTGTTGGTACGACCATAGCTTTCAAAATTGATAGCCATGATGCCTCTCATTTGAGTAAGAATTTCAAGAAAATAGTTGAGGTAAAGGACTTCGTCGAACTCAAGCAGGCAGAGGCAATTGTACGCTGTGACAATGAAATTGTGAAGATAAAGACATTAGGGCCACGGATGATTCCTGAGAAGAATTTTAGAGACCGCATTATCGCCGAATCGCGAAGGAAATACTACAAGCCGGCCGCGGAAGTGCGTCGAATGATTGAACAGCGAAGAGAGCGGGCCAATAAGCCATTTGAGCCATTAGCCCCTGTGATAGATAACCGCAAGAAAACCTTTTTATCGGGAGACCTCAATTATGATGAACTCTGATATCAAAAAACGTGCAAGGGAAATAGTCGGAATAATTACCACTAAACTCGACCCTGACCTGATGGGCAACAGGTTTGATAGACCGATCGCAAAAGTGGCCGGGGAATTTCAATGTGAAGTAG
>DATKUS010000245.1:0-8258 GCA_035530535.1 Bacteroidales bacterium | reverse complement strand
TAGGATGGGAGATCAGCACCGCAACACATGCATTCCAGATCTTCTTTGCAAACTACAAGGATATATTGGGACAGTATAATTTCCTGTATAACCAGAACAGTATCAAAGACAAAAACTTCCTGGTAGGTCTTAATATTACTGTCAGGTTCTAAACAGATACCAGGGAAAAAATGGTTTTTAAGGACCTGTTCTTTTGCCTCTTTCTTTCGTTTGCGTTGGTCTCTCCTGCGGGAGCGGCACCGCAGCAGGATGAAACTGGTGTTGAGAAAAAGCAGAAAGGGGCGGAATTCAGCCTCTATGCAAATGAGAATAACGAGAACTGTCTCAAATGTCATGGCAGGCTGGTTTACACTATCACCGATACAGTTTCGGGTCTGACAAGGAAGGACCTGATGGCGGAGCATACTTTTATCAGTCCCGATGCCTTTTATAAATCGGTGCACTGGAGCTTTAACTGCCTTGACTGTCATGGCGAGGGTTTTAAGAGCTTTCCCCATCCCCTCGAAGTGCGATTTGAAACCGGCTGGAGCTGTCTCGACTGTCACGGGTATGACCCGGCATATGCGCAGTATAAGTTTGAAGAGATAGATATTGAATATCAGAAAAGCATACATTATACAGCTACTGACGGCGCCTTTACATGCTGGCAGTGCCATGATGCTCACTATTATAATCCACTTGCCCGCGGGACAGGTGACGGACGCGAGAATATTCTCAGATCCAATGAGATGTGCCTTCACTGTCATGGTAACCCTGAAGTCATGGGGCTCGTCACTGAAAAGGAGCTTACAATGGTTCTGCCGAGGCATGAGTGGCTTCCTAATGTAGACAGGCACCTCGCAGCGGTAAGGTGCATCGACTGTCACACCCGGATGACCGACAATGTACTGGTAGCCCATGAGGTAATGCCGGCAGACAGCGCTGTCAACACCTGTGCTGACTGCCACAGCCAGAACACGATCCTGATGGGCACATTATATAAATATGCATCAAAAGAGAGCAGGGACCAGAAGGGTTTTGTAAACGGGGTTATCTTCAGAAACGACTCTTATGTAATAGGTGCTAACCGCAGTAAATTCATCTCCATGGCAGGGCTGTTAATAATTGCTGCGGTTCTTGCCTTCGCGCTTGTACATACCATATTCAGGATAATTATCAGACCTATTAAAAAATACTATGAGTAAGAATTTCTATCATTATCCGGTCTGGGTAAGAATATGGCATATGACCAATGCAGTCTTATGCCTGTTCCTGATTGTGACAGGATTCAGCATGCTCTATTCAGACCCCGCAAATGATCTCGTGGTGGGATTTAAGAGAGCTGTCTCCGTTCATAATATATGCGGTATCCTGCTAACGGTCAGTTATACCATTTTCCTTTTTGGAAATCTTTTTACAGCTAACGGCAGGCATTATCTTCTTACGCTGAAAGGCCTCGGAGTAAGACTGTGGCAGCAGGGCTATTATTATGTTTACGGTTACTTCAAGGGTGAAAAGGCCCCATTCCCGGTGAATAGTGAACGCAAGTTCAATCCTCTTCAGCAGATTTCATACGTGGGAGTAATGTATTTTGTATTGCCTATTTTGTTTGTAACAGGCTGGGCACTGATGTTCCCCGAGTTTATTCTTAAGAAGTTCCTGGGGTTCAGCGGTATCTTCCTGACTGACCAGTTCCATGTTGTACTTGGATTCCTGATCATTATATTTCTGTTTATTCATCTCTATGTCAGCACAATGGGAAAATCGCCCATGAGTAATTTCAGGAGTATTGTGACCGGCTGGCATGAGAGCCATTAACCGCAGCCGATAATTTACTTTACAGGCAAGGCTGGCAGATAGCCCTGGTGATTACTAAGATGAAAGGACGAAAATGAAAAAGAAAAAAGAAGAGTCTTCATCGAGGAGAAGGTTCATTAGAAACTTCGGACTGGGACTGGGATCCGCGGCAGTTGTCGGGACCGCCGCTATTGCCCGTGAGACAGCTGAGCCTGAATCAGGTGAAAAGATCAGGCTTCTTTCATCTGATGGCAAACTTGTGGAGGTTGACAAGTCAGCCATCAAAGTAGCGAAAGCCCGTACAAAGGAGGAAATAGAAAAATCCCACAAGGGATTGCCAGGCAAGAAGTTTGTCATGGTCATTGACCTTGCAAAATGTAAAAACGCCCGCAAATGTGTTGATGCTTGTCAGGAAGGACATATGCTTCCCAGGGATCATGAGTGGATGAAGATTTATTTGATGCAGGATTCTGAGGAGGCAAGTAAATATTGGTTCCCAAGACCCTGCTACCACTGTGACAGCCCGTTGTGTGTGAGTGTTTGCCCTGTGGGCGCCACATATAAGCGTGAGGACGGAATAGTTCTCGTTGATAATAAGCGATGCATAGGATGTAAATTCTGCATGACAGCATGTCCGTATTCTGCACGCGTGTTTAACTGGAAAGATCCGGAAGTAGAAGTACCCAAAGACCATGTATATGACCCTGAACTGAATATTCCTGCTGTCGAAGGGACTGTGGGTAAATGTGTCTTCTGCGCAGACAAACTGAGAATTAATGAACTTCCGCGGTGCGTTAAAGCATGTCCTATGGGGGTCATTTACTTTGGTGATGTGATGGAGGATGCAGTAACAAACGGGACAGAGACATTACGGTTTTCGACTTTGATGAAAGATAAGCACGGTTACAGGTACATGGAGGAACTGGGAACAATGCCTAATGTATTTTATCTTCCTCCTGTAAACCGGATGTATCCGGTTGAAAGCGGATATGAAGGTCTTGATCAGTCCGTTTTAGACAGTTATCATCCGCAGGATTTCCTGAAAGATAAAAAAAAGTAAATGATGAGTGCGAACAGAGAATCATTGCTTAAGGATCTGACACCTGAGATAGAAAAAACAAGCAAGAGCTGGTATCTGGTGTTCGGGATATTTCTGGTCATGTTTGCATTAGGCATTTATGGCCTGATACTGCAGATTGACAAGGGACATATTGTGACCGGAATGAGAGACAATGTTGTATGGGGAGTTTACATCGTTAATTTCATCTTTTTTATGGGCCTCAGCTATGCCGGCGCACTTATTTCAGGTACCCTGCATCTCTTTAAAACGCCCTGGAGAGCGCCGGTGATAAGGATTGCAGAGCTGATAACGGTAATTTCCCTTGCCATTGGTCCATTCTTCATTTTCTTCTGTGTGGGACGGCTTGACAGGTTACCATATATTTTAGCGTTTCCGCGAATCCAGTCCCCGATTGTCTGGGACGTGATAGCAATCCTTACGGATGTTTTCGGGGCTGCCATCTTCCTCTATGTTTCCTTTATTGAAGACTTCGCAATCCTGAGGGACACTGATAGTTTACAGATTTCTCCCTGGAAGAAAAAGATGTACAAAATTCTGGCACTTGGTTATCAGGGTACGGAAAAACAGCGCAGGATCCTTAGTTTTTCCAGGAATGTGATGGCAGCAATTATTATAGCTATTGCAATTATAGTTTACTCTGTGCTCGCATGGATCTTCGGTGTCACACTCCGACCCGGATGGCACAGTACTATTTTCGGACCGTATTTCGTAATTGCAGCAGTATTTTCAGGCGTGGGACTTTTAATAATATTAATGGCCATCTTCAGGAAGATATACGGTCTTGAAAAGTATATTACATTAAAACACTTTGTCAACCTGGGAATTATCCTGTTCATAATAGCAGCATTCTTCGGGTATTTTACTTTCAGCGATTATCTGACAAAATGGTATGGTTCTGTGAAAATGGACAAAATTCTTATAGATAAGCTGTTTACGGAATTCGAGTTCTATTTTATTTTTGCCAACTATATAGGTATTCTTACACCGATCTTTATTATTGCCATCCCGAGGCTCCGCACGATCAGGAATATTACTATGGCAGCAGTTATCGCCCTTGTGGCACTTTGGGTCAACCGGTACATAATCATTGTACCCACGCTTGAGACACCTTTCCTTCCTATTCAGGATATCCGGCAGGACTGGCTGAGGTATTCACCTACATGGGTCGAATGGTCACTTACTGCTGCAGGGGTCGCCGTTTTTGGAATGCTGTTTATGATAATATCTAAAATTGCCCCTATTATCTCTATCTCAGAGATGGAGGAAGCCGCTGAGAAGAATGATCAGGAAACCAGTAATACGGCATATCATGAGTAAAGCTATATACAGATACATTATCCTGATAATCCTGGTAGGATTGTCATCCGGTTTCAATCTCCCTGCCCAGGGGGATGAACAGGTTAAAATAAATCCGTACATGCTGTTCACATACCTGAAAGATACTGATTCACAGAGGATACTGCAGGTAAAGATGACCCATATCACCAAGACCATTGAGATGCCGTTGCCGGGCCTGACGATACAATTCTACAATAATGAAACATTATTGGGCGAGGTAATTTCAAATGAAGCTGGCATTGCAAATTATATTATAGAAAAGGATTTTCTGCTTTATGCCATTGATGATGGGAGCTGGCCTTTTTCTGCCCGCTTTTCCGGTGACAGCATCGTAGATGCAACTTCCGGTGAACTTAGTATCACTGATGTCAACCTCGGGATGACACTTGCTGAAGAAGAGGGCAGGAAAATTGTCACGCTTTCTGCATCATTGCCTTCAGCAAAAGGACCTGTACCTGTCAGCGGTGAAGAGATCTCTGTATATATCCCGAGAATGTTCAGCCTGCTATCGGTTGGAACAGGTGTTCTTGAAGATGACGGTTCGGTTCAGATAGAGTTCCCTGATGACTTGCCAGGTGACAGCGAAGGTAATCTGACTGTTATAGGAAGATTTAATGACCATTATCTTTATGGTAATGTTGAAAAAAGAGAGCAGATGAAATGGGGCACAGAGGTTAAAAAGGCTCCACCGATATACAGGAGTCTCTGGTCAACTCTTGCACCAACCTGGATGATAGTCACTCTTTCCATAATGCTCACCGGGGTATGGGGACATTATATCTTTGTAATAATAAGCCTTTTCAGAATAAAGAAAGACGGTTTGAAAAATGCAAAAAAGTAAAACGATATTTTTGGCACAGAATATGATTATTGTTAAACGTAATTAAAACTTAAAAGCTATGAAATTAAAAATTGTATTTGCCTCAGCTATTTTGATAGCGTTCTCAGCTACACAGGCTGTCAATGCTCAGGCTCAGAAGGCAGCTGAACCGTGGCCGGTTCCTGCAGCGGACAAGAGCAAGGTTAATCCTGTTGCAAAAGATGATGCATCATTGAAACTTGGAATGACTGCATGGATGAAGAACTGTGCTTCATGTCACGGCAAAACCGGTCTTGGTGACGGACCCAAAGGAAGGATGACAAAAACCCATCCCGGTAATTTCTCTACAGCGGATTTTCAGGCCTTTACAGATGGTGAGTTGTTCTACAGAACGAAGACCGGCCGCGGTGAAATGCCTTCTTATGACAAGAAGATTCCTGATAATGAGATTTGGTCAATGGTTCACTACATGAGAGGCATGAAGAAATAGTTAAGGCTTCATTCTTAAATTAAAGGAGGCTGTCTCATGTGAGACAGCCTCCTTTAAATCAATGTATAACTTAATATCCGGTTTAGTAACCGAGGGCAACCAGAGCTGCGATTGAGTTATCAAGAAGAACCTTCGTATACCCGGGATTATGAATACCCATACTGCGGTCTTCTTTAATCGTATCGTAGTTCAGATAGGCCAGTACGGCGTTGGCTTTGAAAGTGCCGGTCTTGGCAAGCTCTGTGGAGGTACTATAGATTCCTGCTGCAACAAGATGACCTTCAAGGTCATCAAGTTTGTCCTGAACTAAAGTCTGAAAAATAGAAAT
This sequence comes from Bacteroidales bacterium, assembly GCA_035530535.1. Classification (GTDB taxonomy): domain Bacteria; phylum Bacteroidota; class Bacteroidia; order Bacteroidales; family VadinHA17; genus SR-FBR-E99. The sequence goes on along the minus strand of DATKUS010000245.1, from coordinate 2,425 downwards.
CTTTGTATTGAAAGCTGACGCCAGAGCAGTTGTGCTGATATCATGGCAAATAGCGCAACCTGTATTTAATCTTGTCTCAGTACCATGGGAATCATATTTCATTGACATATTATGCCCACCTGCCTGATAGCCATAGGGAGTTGACATATGGCATGATAAACATCCTGAACTCGTTGAGTGAGGATTGGCTGTCGGGCCGTATCCGGTACCAAGCTCAAATGGATGTTTGCCGAGTATCAGGTTGGCATTTGGACCATGATGAGGGCCGATGCGTGAGCTCGTGATTGCAAAATCATCTCCGTTCGCAACGGGTGCTGGTGAAACTGTACGTTCCTGATGGCAGGAGACACACTGGTTACTTGCACCCTTGTCCCATACCACCGCTGCACCTTTATACTGAACTTCAAGGTTCTTCGCACCACCGTTGGTGAGAGCCCAGTCGTCATCAGTATATGTCTGGTGGATCTTGTGGCAGGTGTAGCAGTTGATCTGCATCGGGTTTTCAACCATTGTGGTTGCACCGGTTGCGAGGAAGCCAAGGAATCCCTGGCTGGTGTGACACTGTGCACAACCATCCCTGTTTGCATAGCCTGCATTGCCTCCGTTGGCATGCACTGACTCACTCCATTGTGCAGAGTAAGCAACGATCTGATCATCGGTATTGTGGCATTCTGCACAGGCTAGAGTGGATCCTGGTGTTCCCGGATCTCCCTTGTCACCCTTTTCTCCATTCGCGCCTGCAGGACCCATAGGACCTTCACATGACGCCATCACCATGCCGGTCATGATCAGTAGCGATATAAATTTCAAACTTCTTTTCATAGATATTCCGTTTTTTGGGTAAATATTCATCGACGCAAGGTAGTCACAGAGCAGACACCATTACGTCTTTGATCGTTGATATATCAATCACAATGGATTGATTTGTACGAGCAGAAATATTGATAAAGATCAATATAAAATATGATATATATTATAGTTTGCATAATTTGCATAACTGTTTCTGTATGTTTGGCACGTTAAAAGGAGGATCGGATGTACGGTGAAAACAATATATCAAGTTGTGAATTCTGCACCAAGTGCTGGAGTAATTTTATAAATCTCTCAAAGGATGAACTTGAAATGGTCAACAGGAACCGGTATGAAGCGCATTTCAAACCGGGAGAAATAATTATTAAGCAGGGTTCTCCGTCATCAAATGCCATTTTTCTTATATCAGGACTGGCAAAAGTTTATGTTGAAGGGTATTCAGGAAAAAATATAATTCTGAATCTTGCCGAGCAGTCCACTCTCCTGGCAGGCCCCGGTGTACATGTCAATGCAAGGTATTGCTATTCAGTGGCTGCAATAACACAGGTGGAGGCTTGTTTCATCAGTTTTGACATTTTAAGAAAAGTCATTTCCACCAACCCCGACTTTGCGATCGGGTTTATTGAGGACCTTAGTGACAAGGCATTCAGGATGTACCAGAAGGTTGTCAACCTTACACAGAAGAAAATGCACGGCCGTATGGCTGAAGCATTACTTTATTTTTCATCTGACCTGTTTCATTCAGATGATTTTGAAATGGTACTCTCAAGGCAGGAACTGGGAGAAATGACGAATATGGCCAAGGAGAGCGTAGTAAGGATTCTTGGGGAGCTCGAAAATGAGAAAATCATACAGGCCACTCCGCGGGCGGTCAGGATTCTTGACCATGATAGGTTGCGTGTTATCTCCGAAAAAGGATAGTTTTGCATTTTAAATTAAAATCATGAAAACAGTGAAATTTCTTTTTTCACCCATTTTTATGGGTATTCTCTTTATTGTGTTTGCCTTCTCCATGGCAGTGGCAACATTTGTGGAAAACGATTTCGGTGCCCCGGCAGCCCATGCTCTGATATATAATGCGCGCTGGTTTGAAATAGTATTTCTTCTCCTGGTAGTGAACCTTGCCGGGCAGATCATCACTTTTAAACTATACCGGCGGGAGAAGCTGACAGTAATGCTGTTTCACCTGTCATTTATTCTGATGGTCACAGGGGCTGCCATAACCCGTTATACAGGTTATGACGGGATGATACATATCAGGGAGGGGGAGATATCTGCAACCTCTTACTCATCAGAAAAATACATAGTCTTTGAGTTGACCGGCGATGATGGAGGGATGGTTGCGCACCATTCAAAACCGTTCGCAGTGTCGGCTCTTATAAAGGGCAGGTACAATAAGACCCTCAGTGCAGCGGGAGAAAAAGTGACACTCAGTTATGTTGGATACAGGAATAATGTCAGCAAGGGCATTGAGGAGACTGCGGGAGGGATTCCCATGGTATCATTCCTGGCAACACGCGATATGGTTAGCGGTGAGACAGTGGTCCTTGCGATGGGTGAAAAAAGTATGCTCGGTGAGATGTCCGTAGGGTTTGGGGTCGAAGCCGATCTGAAT
>DATKUS010000244.1:0-4882 GCA_035530535.1 Bacteroidales bacterium | reverse complement strand
GAACAGACACCGTCAAGTATCGTCAGAACTCCATATTTCTGCCCAAGGAGGCCCAGAGGCTCGGGGTCAACCTTGACAGCTGTTGAAGTGTCAACATGCGTGAAGGTCATCAGCTTATATTGCTTCTTTTTAAGCTCCTCTTCAACCTCTGAAATCCTTACAGCATCACCTGTAACAGCTTTTAGGAGTGTTACATTAGCACCGTATCTCTTCAGGAGTTCAGCATACCTGTCACCGAAATATCCAGTGGAAATGACAAGCGCATTGTCTCCGGATTCAATGAGGTTTGAACCTGCCATATCCATTGCAAGTGTTCCGGTACCGGCAATTATAAAAGGCTGCCCTGATGGCGAGAGCCAGACCTCTCTCATCATCTCGAGTGCATGTCCGAATGACACTATAAAATCAGGAGCAACATGACTTGTTGTTGCTATGCCAACAGCCTGCATTACAGCCGGTTCAAACTCAATGGGACCGGGTATCATCAGTAATTTTCTTCCTTTCATACTTAATGTGCTACTTACCAAAAGGTTCAATATCATTTTCTTTGAGCAGGCTAAGCAGCTGCTCCCTGACATCATTCTTCAAAGGCAGTAAAGGCCTTCTTGCCGGACCGCCATAAAGTCCCAGGTGATCCATTGCTGCCTTTAGTGCAGGTACTCCCCACCGTGATGTCACTGCTGCGTTGACTGGTATAACCTTGTGCTGTAAAGCTCTTGCCTTCACAATATCTCCGGCATTGAACAGCCGGTATATCTCAATACATTGCGCTGGTGCTATATTGGATAGGGCAAGGATGCCTCCTACAGCTCCCATGGCAAGAGCAGGCAGCAGGAACCCTGCGCCGCCGGCCAGGACCTGAAAGTCAGGATTAACACTCCGGAGAATCTCTCCTATCTTGACAACACTGCCCCCTGACTCTTTCATACCGGCAATATTCGGATGCGTGGCCATCTCAATGACCATCGAGGCACTCATATCTATCCCAGTGTTCCCGGGCATGTTATAAACAATCACCGGGACAGGAGATGAGTCAGCAACATTTAAATAATGTTTGACAATCACCTCATGTGTCATCAGCCCTTTGAAATAAAAAGGATTAATGACGAGCACCGCGTCAGCGCCTGCCGCTGCGGCAGCTTTTGTCAGGCTTATGGTCTCGCGGGTTGACTGCCCACCGGTGCCGGCAAGAAGAAGCTTGCCCTCAGGCAGCGCTTCCCTGGCAGCTGCAACGGCTTCACTCCTCTCTTTCTCCGATAGCATGACCTGCTCACCGTTGGACCCGAGTATAAGAAAGCCTGAAAGGTCATACTTCGACAGCATGTTGATATTGAACCTGATCTTTTCAGGCAAAAGATTTTCATCCTTATCGAATGACGTTGGTAAAGGCGGAAAAATACCGGCAAGAGATAGTTTCTTCATTTTATTTAAAGTTAATTTATTTCACTGAATGAATAGGGCCAGGCTGACGGATCAACGCCTCTTAATTTATCCGGCAAGTTACTCATTCTGAACTCCAGCTTTCCTCCATCCTGTAACTGCTTATGAGTTATATAATTGACATTCATGATCTTACCGTCAATCAATGCTTCCCTAACATAAATATTCTCCTTACTGTTTTCCGGAGCCTCAATTACCAGTTTTTTCCCGTCTTCGAATGTGATCGTGGTCCTTTTGAACAGCGGTGAGCCAAGTACATATTCTCCGGTACCGGGAGTGACAGGATAGAATCCAAGAGCACTGAATACATACCATGCTGAAGTCTGTCCGTTGTCCTCATCTCCGCAGTAACCGTCAGGAGTATAGTTGTAAAGCTTGTCCATCACCTGCCGTGCTCTCATCTGTGCTTTCCACGGCTCAGGAGTGTAGTTGTAGAGATAGATCATATGCTGTATGGGCTGATTACCGTGAGCATAGTTGCCCATATTCATTATCTGCATCTCCCTGATCTCATGTATCGGAAAGCCGTAATAGGAGTCGTCAAACACCGGGGGGACAATAAAGACTGAGTCGAGCTTCAGTGCCAGCTTATCGCTCCCGCCCATAAGCCCTGACAGGCCGTTTACATCATGAAAAACGCTCCAGGTATAGTGCCAGCTGTTGCCCTCCGTGAAGGCATCACCCCATTTATAGGGGTTGAAAGGCGACTGGAAGCTGCCGTCCTCATTGCGGCCACGCATCAGCTTGCGGGCAGGGTCAAAGACATTCCTGTAGTTCTGCGAACGCGAGGCATACAGGTCAATCTCTTCCTGGGGCCTTCCCAGCTCTGTTGCCAGGCGCCACAGACACCAGTCGGCATATGCATACTCCAGCGTGCGGGCAACATTTTCATTTATTCCCACATCATATGGAACGTAACCGAGCTTATTGTAATATTCTGCTCCGTACCTCCCCACCGAATGAACCGGACCATTGCCAATGGTGTTTTTTACCAGGGCACTCCACAGTGTGTCAATGTTATATCCTCTTATGCCCTTAAGATACGCGTCAGCAATCAGTGAGGCTGAATTGCTGCCTATCATGCAGTTGCGGTGTCCCGGACTTGCCCACTCAGGCAGCCATCCGCTCTCAAGGTACGTATTGACAAGCCCTTCCATGATTTGAGAGTTCAGGTCAGGGTACATCAGGGTAATGAAGGGTATAGCAGCCCTGAAAGTATCCCAGAACCCGTTGTCAGTGAAGATCCTGCCAGGAAGGGTCTTCCCGTTATAGGGACTGTAGTGTACCGGATTCTCTTCTTTGTCGATTTCATAGAACATCCTCGGGAAAAGCAGGGCACGGTAGAGCGTCGAATAGAATGTACGTGTCTGGTCATCGGTTCCGCCTTCAACCTTTATGCGGCCCAGCTCATTATTCCAGCGGTCGCGGGCAGCATTTTTCACCACTTCAAAGCTTTTTCCTCCTACCTCCCGATCAAGATTAAGAAGCGCCTGTTCAGGAGAGATAAATGATGATGCAACCTGTGCGGTAACCACTTCACCCCTTGATGTTTTGAATCCTATCACAGCACCGGTATGATCTCCCTCCTGCCCGGTGGTTCCTTCAGCGATCTTCCCGTCAACCCATGTAGAGTAAAAGTCAAAGTCGCGGTCAAAGATGATCACGAAATAGTTATGGAAGTTCTCAGGCACCCCGCCGTGGTTATTACGGCAGTAGCCAATAACTTTTCTTGCAGAAGGGATAATTTCTACCATCGATCCACCCCTGAAAGCATCAATGACCACAGCAGAAGAATCACTTTCAGGAAAGGTAAACCTGAATACAGAGGCTCTCTCCGTGGGTGTCACCTCGGCAGTTACGTCATGGCCAGCCAGGTAAACACTGTAATAATATGGTCTGGATACCTCGGCTTTATGAGAGAACCATGAAGCTCTCTGTTCCTCGGTAATAAGGTCGCCTCCTCTCACCGGCATAAGCGAGAATGCTGCATAGTCATTTATCCAGGGACTAGGCTGATGAGTCTGTTTTATGCCTACTATCTTATGGTCATCATAGGTATAACCCCAGCCGTCGCCGTTTAGGCGTGTCTGCGGAGTCCAGAAATTCATTCCCCAGGGTAGGGCAACAGCGGGATATGTATTGCCATGCGAGAGCAGATACTCTGAATCAGTTCCCATGAGAGGACTTGCAAGGTCAGCCGGATTAAAAGCATTCTCTTCCTTCGTTGTGCATCCGCTGAAGACAAGGGCAATTGCGATAGCTATTCCCGTAATAAATGTTTCCCGTTTTATGATGTATTCCAGCATCTTCATTATCATATCTGTATCATTGGCTGGCCCAGCTTTTCCAAAACCTTTTCAAGGACTTTTTCAGGCGTCAGCCAGTTAAGGCAGGCGAGGTCACCCCTCCTGCACTCGCCCTTGCCATAGATTGTACAGGGTCTGCATGTGAGATCAGTGATGGGTATCTGTATCTGATTATCTGAAGGCATCTCCCATGCGCTGAACCCTGCCCACGGATGTGTGGCTCCCCATATTGAAAGTGTATTTACACCAAGCATTGCTGCCAGGTGCATATTTGATGAATCCATTGCTATCATCAGGTCAAGACGCGAAATAAGAGCTATCTCCTCTTCCAGACCTATCCGGCCGGCCATCGCCTCCGATCCGTGTACCAGGGAAGACAATGTTGTTATCCTTTCCGCCTCATCAGGACTGCCAAAGAGAAAGATGGTGCAGTCCGTTTTCATCGTCAGCATGTTAAGCATTGCCACCATCTTTTCCGAGGGCCACATTTTCAGAGTGTGTTTTGCCAGCGGGGCTACACCCACAAGATGGCCGTGACTCTTATTAATCAGGGGTGCACTTTTTTCAAGTCCTGACTCTGACGGTTTCAGCCACGGACCCTGAACCAGCGTTAACGGATACCCTGCCCCGGCCAGAACAGAGGAGTAACGTTCAACAGTATGTTTCAGCGGTAATCCTATCCTGCCTTTTGTCAACAGTCGCTTCTCTGCTCTTCCCTTATCAATTGATGCCACTTTGCATCCGCTCAGCCTGAAAAGGAAACTCAGCAGTTTTGACCTCAGAACATCATGAAGGTCTGCCACTGCAGTGATATCGTACTCCTTACGGAGATCGGAATAGACCCTGAAAACACCACGCAGTCCCCTGTGCCTCCCGTGATGGTCTGAAAGGAACACCTTGACACCCGGAATACCTGTGATAAATCGGTCAAAAGGTTTTTTGGTGACAAAAACCAGCTCCTCTTCCGGCCAGGATCCCGGGAAGGCGCGCAGGAGAGGAAGTGTCATGATCACATCACCCATTGATGATGTGCGTATAACGAGAAGGCTCATCTTAATACCTGTCGTATGATTTTTCTTCAATGAGGCCTGAACCCGTGGAGAGATTTATCTTCCTTTTGATCTCAGACCGGAGAT
>DATKUS010000243.1:0-5014 GCA_035530535.1 Bacteroidales bacterium | reverse complement strand
TACACATTATTTAACACCCTACGGGCTGGAACAGTTCAGCGGAGCTGCCTGGGGCACCCGCGATATTGCCCAGGGACCGTTTGAATTGCTGATGTGCATGGGGAAATATGATGCAGTCAGACAGGTATTGCGGATAATATTCTCTAATCAGAATACCGACGGCGGGTGGCCTCAATGGTGGATGTTTGACAGCTATTCTGACGTCAGGGCTGACGGCTCCCACGGAGACATCTTTTATTGGTGCCTCATTGCACTTAGCAACTATATCAAAGTAACCGGCGATCTTAAATTCCTCGACGAGATCTTGCCCTACTATCATGAAAAAGGCGTTGCCAGGGCAAAAAAATCACCTCTCAGCGAGCATGTTGACAGGCTTGTAAAAATGATAGTTGACTCATTTATCTCTGGCACTGCATTAGTACCCTTTGGCGGCGGCGACTGGAATGACTCACTGCAACCTGTAAGCAGGGACCTGGCGAAACGTATGATTTCAAGCTGGACTGTTGAAATGAACTATCAGGCCTTTAAACAGTATCAGGCTGTATTCGAACAGGCCGGCAATACACTGAAAGCCAAAGAACTGAAAGAAATCTGTAAAAAGATCAAAGCAGATTTTAACGATTATCTTATAATGGACGGAGTGGTTGCAGGTTATGGGCTGATTGAAAAAGATGGCAGTATCAGTTTGTTGCTTCACCCGTGTGATACCAAAACCGGTATCCGGTATAGTATATTACCGATGATTCGTGGCATTATCAGTGAAATATTCACCCAGGAACAGGCTCAGTGCCACCAGGATCTCATCGAACAGCACCTCAAGGGCCCTGATGGAGCTCGTCTGATGGACCGCCCGCTTAAATACAACGGCGGTATTCAGACACTTTTTCAGAGAGCCGAGAGCAGTACGTTCTTTGGCCGCGAGATCGGTCTAATGTATGTGCATGAACATATTCGGTATACTGAAACACAGGCACTTACAGGCAGGGCGGACGCTTTTCTGAAAGCGCTCCGTCAGGCAATCCCGGTGGGGTACAGGGATATTGTACCATGCGGGAATATCCGGCAGTCAAATTGCTATTACAGCAGCTCGGATGTCACATTCAGGAATCGTTTTGAAGCTGATGAACGATACGATGAAATAAAGAGAGGCACAATTATTCTCAGGGGCGGCTGGCGCATTTATTCCAGCGGGCCGGGGATTTTTATCGGTATTATTGTCTCAAGACTTCTTGGTTTGCGAAGAGAGAGCGGGAAGATAATTATTGATCCCATGATTCCGGATTCTTTGGATGGATTGTCTGCCTCGATGAATTTTATGGGTCACAAAACGACATTTAAATACATAGTCAGAGAAGATAATTTTGGCCCACGGACAGTAACCGTCAACGGCAAAAATGTTAAATTCACATATGAGGATAACAATTATCGCCGTGGTGGGGCAGTCATTCCGGCTGATCGGTTTCTATCAATGTTAAATAGGCAGGATAATATTGTGGAGATATATTTGTAGTTATATTTGGCGGACTCCGCCCGGTCAACGGACATTTATCAATAATAAGGAATCATCATGAACAGAATAGCTTATTTCTTTATCATTCTCCTTCTTCCTGGCTTTACCACGGGATTTTCCCAGGATAATAATTTTCCTTTTGCCGGTGAAATTCGTCAGTTCAGAGAAATTGACAAGGCAAATCCACCGCTTGAACATGCCATTTTGTTTATTGGCAGTTCCTCGTTTAGGATGTGGAAGGATATGCAGGACTATTTTCCGGGGTTCAATGTAATTAATCGTGGTTTTGGCGGATCAACCCTCCTCGACCAGATCCGCTACGCTGATGATATCATATTCCCTTATTCTCCCCGGCAGATAGTGATCTACTGCGGGGAAAACGACCTGGCATCCGGTGATACCGTTTCTTCAGAAATAGTTGCGGAAAGGTTTAAAACTTTGTTCACCCTGATCAGGACGAAACTGCAAGATGTGAGAATAACTTACGTTACCATGAAACCCAGCCCAAGCCGGTGGAACCTGGCTGAGAAGTTTACTGAAGCCAATAAAAGTATTTGTGAATTCCTTATATCACAGCCGAATACCGGGTTTGTAGATATCTGGGACAGTATGCTGAATGAAGATCAGGTGCCCAATCCTGATATATTTTTGGAAGACATGCTTCACATGAATGCAGAAGGTTACAGGATATGGCAAAAGAAGATAATACCTGAATTAATAAATTAGCCAAAGATACCAGCCTGTGTGAAAAGTTTAACTTACCCATTATCAGACAGTGGTTCATTCCGGAATATTGCTTAATTTTTTTTAATATATTTACTCCTGTTGTTAAAATGTGAAGTAACATTCCGGTCTTATGTCAGAGAAAGCAGGTTGGAAAATCCTCAGATTATTTTTCTTTTTTATATACTTTTTGGGAGGCTCATCTGCAATTTCCGGGCAGAATAACGGGCAGCAGAGTGAGATACAAAATTTCATTACCAATCACATTCCTGTTGTAAGTCAGAACTGGGAAATTTACCAGGATCCCGTGACCCGTTATATTTACTTTGCCAACAGTGCAGGTCTGGTTGAGTACAACGGAATAAGCGCAAGAACCTTTGCTATGCCGTACAAGCAAAGTGTCAGGTCGGTATATGTCAACGATGACGGACTTGTATTTACTGGATCATTTGAAGATTTTGGCTACTGGGAGAAGGACCACACAGGAGGACGTACATATCATTCACTGTCAGGAGATCCCGATGTGGCAAAGAATGATGAGATATGGAATATTTTTGAATTGAACAGTACCGTCTTTTTTCAGTCGTTCACAACTGTGTATGCCTATGATTACAATAATGTCAGAGCTATCAGCTGTCCTTCATTTATGCTGTTCTTTTTCAGGGTGGGAGATAAGTTTCTCGCACAGGCTCTGGATAACGGGCTTTACTGGTTTGACGGATCGGAATTCACCTTTATTGAAGAAAGCGAGACCTTTCAGTCAGCCAAGGTCCATGCAGTCATTGATTTCAATTTTAATGACCTCTGGATCTGCACTGCCAACAACGGTATTTTTACTTTTGACGGACAATCATTTACGCCGCTGAAGACAGAGATCTCAGAGTATCTCAAGGACGAAACATGCAATGCAGGACTGGCAATTAGCGATACACTTATCGTTTTCGGAACGATTCTAGAAGGTGTGGTCTTCTGTAACAGAACAGGCGAGATCCTAAATTCATTTGACTACACCAATGGCTTGAATAACAACACTGTCCTTTCGCTTTTCAGGGATTTGGATGACGGGCTCTGGATAGGCCTTGACGAAGGAGCAAACTATATTAACCTCAAATCTCCCTTTACACTCTATTCAAATAATACAGGCACGCTGGGAACAATCTATACTGCCATCAGAAAAGACAACAGCCTTTACCTGGGCACAAACCACGGGCTGTTTGTGTCTGACATTAAGCAAAACCAGGGTGAATACTATTTTACAGACCTCCGGATCATTCCCAATACCCAGGGGCAGGTATGGAAATTGGCAGAATTCGACGGACAGATACTGTGCGGTCACAATGAAGGAACATATCTGCTTGACAACGGATCCTTTCGCCTTATCTCTGATGTCACGGGAGGATGGTCACTGAAACAATTTAACGAGCGCCTCCTGGAGGGGACCTATACAGGGATAGTGGTATTTGATAAAGATGAAAGAGACAGGTGGAGGTTCCGGAATAAGATAACAGGATATGCAGAACCGACAAAATATATTGAAATTGATTACCTGGGTTATGTGTGGGCAATTCATCCGCAGAAGGGCATATACAGGCTTGAATTGAATGAATCGATGGATTCTGTGGTTAATACGCTCTATTTCAATTCTATCGCTGACACTTCCAATAAACTTACGATGTCGAGGATTAATAACCAGGTGGTGTTTATGACTTCTGAATACATATATGCGTTTGATTATGAAAATAAAACATTCTATCCGATAAAATCGCTTGAACCCGGGCTGGGGGAATATATAAAGGCAACACAGATAATGCATTATAAGCAGAACAGCTACTGGTTCATCCTTGGGAACAGGATTGCTCTGATTGATATCTCCAAAGACCTCATGGCTGTAAAGGAGACGGAGTTTTTTCATAAATATGCTGATCTTCCGGGCCGGGAACAACAGATCATTTCAGTTGATCCAAACACGCTTCTAATCCCTACCCGTCAGGCTTTTACAACATTTAACCTTAGCCGTTTGAATATTGAGAAAACGGCCTCATCCGTAGAAATAATCCGGTTAGTGTTCTCCGGAAAGGCAAAAAGCACTGTCAATATTCCGGGCATTTTTCAAAACCCTTCAATACCTGACAGAGAAAATAATTTGACTGTCTTTCTTGCCAATCCCGGGCATTTTGACAGGGAAGATAAAGAATACTTATACAGGATCAGGGAGCTGGGTGAGCAGTGGCACCGAACCACACTTGATAATTTTTCCTTCCTGAACCTTAAGTTCGGTCATTACCATCTCCAGGTTAAAGAGGCTTTGGGAAAGGAAATAGCGGAAGCTGAGTTTACGATTAACAGGCCCAATTATCTTAGCACTCCTGCAATTTTGCTTTACCTGCTTATCCTTGCCGGCCTGATAATTGCCGGTATCAAGATCTTCAGGGTTGAACTTGAACGTCACCGGAGGCTGATTGAATATGAAGTTGGTAAGAACAGGCTGGAGAGTGAACTGGACTACAAAAGTTATGAGCTGATGCTCACCATGCGTTATCTGATACGAAAGACAGATATTCTGAGAGAGCTGCATGAAAAACTTGAATCACTGAAAACCTATTCATCAAAGTTCCCGGTGAGATATATACGTGAGATGGAGCGCATAATTGATCATGGGCTTGATTCACAGACAGAGGAGTGGCAGAATGTCATGAAAAACCTGAAGCTGTCACAGGAAGGTTTTTTCAGGAAGCTTAAAGAAAAGTATCCCTCACTTACACCAAATGACCTAAGGCTCTG
>DATKUS010000242.1:0-16738 GCA_035530535.1 Bacteroidales bacterium | reverse complement strand
CAAAAGAGAGGATAGACGACAGCCTGGGGCTATTGCGAAACTATAATAAACTGGGGATGGCACTTAATGAAACCCTGTCTCCTGCCCCGCAGATTCCTGTGGTTCAGAAAATAGATGATGTAATTGCCATTGTTGATGAATACCGGCTGCTGATCTTCAGGGAGGAGGGATTCACCGTGGACCAGTGGAATAGTGGCCAGGGGCACCTGAAAAGGCCTGAATCAGCACAGGTTTCATCACCGGCACTGCTGACAGGCAGGGAGCAATCACTGGATACAAGGCTTGAGGCCAGCCTGAATAGTTTAATCCGTGAAATTGAAGGTACTGCCGGGTATGAGGAGCTGGCCAAAGCGGCACTTGGCATTTTTGACTTCACTGAGCCTTCTGACGGACAATATTCATGGACCAGAAAGATCTTCCAGTACAATACACAGTCGTGGTCTTTAATCTATCTCTACGGGCTGGAGACTAACCTGAAAATGATCAGAGCCACCATGTATTAGGTTCCCTGTTAACCTCTGCTACCCTGTCCTGTTGTCTGTAGCCTTTTTTTAGTACTTTTGCGGCTTATTACAGATAAAACAATTTTCACAGGACATAAATGATATTTGACGATTTGGATTTGGATCCGGAACTGCTGGAATCAATTGATTACATGGGATTTAGGGAGACCACCCCGATACAGGAGCAGGCCATTCCGGTGATCCTGGCAGGCAATGACCTGATAGGCTGCGCACAGACGGGCACCGGAAAAACGGCTGCCTATCTCCTTCCCATAATGAACTACATTATTGATGTACGCCCGAGCCATACCCATACCCTTGTACTTGTTCCCACACGTGAGCTGGCCATACAGATTGACCAGCAGATACAGGGGCTGGCTTACACACTGAACATCACTTCACTGGCTGTCTACGGTGGAGGCATCGGCAGCGCCTGGGACCAGGAAAGAGAAGCTCTCACGAAGGGTGCCGATATTATTGTTGCTACTCCCGGCAGGCTTATATCGCATCTTAACCTTGGCTATGTGAAATTCGACCGGATTGAGGTCCTGGTCCTTGACGAAGCCGACCGTATGCTTGACATCGGCTTCTATGATGATATCATGCGGATAATATCCTTTGTGCCCAAAGAGCGGCAGACTCTTATGTTCAGCGCTACTATGCCGCAGAATATAAGGGCATTGTCGAAGCATATTATGAAAAACCCGGTGGAGATAGCTCTTGAAATGTCAAAGCCCGCCGAGGGTGTCATACAGGCTGTCTACATGCTGGGCGACCACCAGAAATTACCCCTGATAAACAGTCTTATTGCCGACCACCCTGAATACGTCAGCATCCTGATATTCAGCTCCACAAAGAAAAAGGTGAGTGAGATTGTACGTGGACTCCGCTCCAGGAATTACCTCGTTGAAGGCATATCATCCGATCTTGAGCAGAAGGAACGGGAAGCGATGCTTCTGAGATTCAGGTCGCGCAAGACGCGTGTACTGGTTGCCACTGATGTGCTGAGCCGCGGTATCGATATCAAGGATATCAACCTCGTGGTAAATTTTGATACTCCGGCAGATGCTGAGGATTATGTGCACCGTGTAGGCCGTACTGCCAGGGCGGAAACAACAGGTGTGGCGATAACACTCGTCAACAGGTTTGATATTCCCAAAATGCAGCGCATAGAAAAGTTGATAGGTTACCAGGTTTACAAGGCTCCCCTGCCTGACTTTATTGCCGAAGTACATGATAAAGGCCCCGTCCACCGCCCCTCCCCGGCGCACTCTGAAAAGGGAGGTTACAAACAGAGATTTAAACGCTAAACCGGCCTCCCACGAGGTCCATCATGAATTGAAATAAAATTTGTATTTTCAAGACCTTAATGAAAGACCCCCGGTGCAAATTGCCGGCTATTATCCTAATACCAAGAAAATGATGAAAAATGTATTCCTCCTTTTGATGCTTCTTTTGCCTGCCTGCAACCAGGCCCCTGTGACTGAAATAACTCCGTGGATACCCTATGATGAATCTGAAGAGCTGGCACAGAATGCGGATCACCAGTCCCCGAAAATGCGCTACAAACTCATCCAGTCAAAAAATCTGGATAAAAATGCGATATGGGAAAATGTGGCAGGACAGATACGCAATTTCTCCGAGGAAGATTATCAAAGGCTGAAACCTCTTATCCTGGAACAGGATATACCTGCCATCCAATCGCATATCCTCTCCGGTGAACTCTCTTATGAGAAACTCACGCAGTGGTACCTTTACAGGATCGTCAAATTTGAAAACGACAGGAACACAACACTGAATAACATAATTGCCATTAATCCTGATGCCGTCAGTGAAGCCCGTGAAAGGGATAAAAACAGGTCTGCCGGTGACCATCCCATCTATGGCATGCCAATAATGCTGAAAGACAATGTCGGCATGGAAGGGCTCCCCACCACGGCAGGGGCCAGCGCCTTATTGAATAATAATACCCCTGACGCATTTATCGTTGAAAGGATAAAAGAAAAGGGAGGTATCATCCTTGGTAAGACCAACCTGAGCGAATGGGCCAATTACCTGAGTTCGGCCTGTCCCAACGGCTATAGCGCCGTGGGCGGCCAGACCCTGAATCCTTATGGACGCAGAAAATTTGATACTGGCGGATCAAGCTCCGGCAGCGGGACATCCATGGCCGCTAATTATGCCGCTGCTGCCGTAGGCACAGAAACATCAGGTTCAATCCTGTCTCCTTCCAGTGCAAGCTCCATTGCAGGACTCAAACCAACGGTAGGATTACTCAGCCGTAGCGGTATTGTACCGTTATCAGGTACTCTCGATACTCCCGGCCCCATGACCAGAAATGTGACTGATAATGCAATACTCCTCTCGGCCATGTGTGGTGAGGACAGCTCTGATAATGCAACAAAGAACAATCCTAAGAATGTAAAATACTGGGAAGAGCTTGGGACAGCAAGCATGGAAGGATTGCGTTTTGGCGTCAGCAATGACCTGCTCAAGGATTCTCTATTCATGCTGACGGTAGATAAGATCGTTTCTCTGGGCGGAATAGCCATTGAATTTGAACCTGAAAAGATAAGGCTCGATGGATTCGGCACCCTGCTCAGCGCCGATATGAAGGCTGACCTCCCGGCTTATCTTGATAAATATGCCTCTGATAATATTGAGATCCGCTCGGTAAAGGAAATAGCAGACTACAACATGGCTGACACACTGGTGAGGATACCATACGGTCAGACCATATTTGAAGAGATCATTAAACTCGAGATCAGTCCTGAAGAGCTGCTACAGTTAAAAACAAAATTGCATGCTGACGCAGTAAGCTATTTTGAGAAGCCTATGACAGAGTATCAGCTTGACGCAATCCTCTCGGTCAATAACCGAAATGCAGGCAATGCCGCTGCTGCCTTCTATCCCTGCCTCACCGTCCCGATGGGTTACAGGAATACCGGAGCCCCGGCAGGCATCACATTCATTGTCAGGCCCTTTGAGGAAGATAAACTTTTAAGAATAGGATATGCCTTTGAGCAGGGCACAAAGATGAGACAGCTGCCTGAGGCGTACAAATAAAATGAGAACAGGAAAAAGCATGCCTTTGATTATAAGGGCAATTATGATGTTTCTTTTTTCAATTTTGCTGGTAGGAGTGTTGGTTTTCCTGCCTGCAGGCACCATGAAATTCTGGAATGGATGGCTGTTCATGGCTGCGCTGTTCATTCCAATGTTCTTTGTGCTTATATATCTAATGCTGAAAGACCCGGAGTTGCTTGCAAGGAGGCTGAAAACAAAGGAAAAGGAGAAAACTCAGAAAGTCTATCTTGTCCTTTCAATAATCGTCTGTCTTTCCGCAATTTTAATACCTGGTCTCGATCACAGGTATGGCTGGTCAGCCGTACCCCTGCCTGTTGCAGCTGTGTCAACTGTTATAATGATGTCAGGCTACCTGATGTTCTTTATTGTAATGAAACAAAACACCTATGCATCAAGAGTGGTGGAGATCCAGGATGAGCAAAAGCTGATTGATACCGGATTATATTCTTTTGTAAGACATCCGATGTACCTGGCCGCCACAATACTATATCTGTTTATACCCCTTGTGTTAGGCTCGTTTTACGGTCTGATCGCAGCGGTCTTTATCCCTATGCTTCTGATAATAAGGATCATGAACGAAGAAAAAGTACTTGTAAACGGACTAAAAGGGTATGATGAGTACATGAAAAAAGTGAAATACAGGCTCTTCCCTGGTATCTGGTAAAATCTCCCCGTCACTCTCCCCCCCTTTAACCTTTCTCCTTTAACCTTTCTCCTTTAACCTTTCTCCTTTAACCTTTCTCCTTTAACCTTTCTCCTTTAACCTTATTTTATGAGGGCTTGCGATAGTTTGGCACACCCTTTGCCTTAATTATTTTGAAGAGCATATCTTCATAAACTTAAAGAGATGAAAAAGTTAATTATCACATCGATCCTCGCAGTCCTGATAGCATCAGTGACGACAGTCAGGGCGCAGGACTATCCCGAGGAATACCTGGGTCTCCCGGGTGACAATCTCAATCTCTACGCGGTAATGGATCTCTTCCGGAATTCAAGGACTCTGGAAGGCTTTGAGAGAAGCCTCAATGATCAGGATTCCAGGATCAACAACCTCGACCTTAACGGTGATAACAGGGTTGACTACATCACTGTTACCGACTATAGGAAAAGCAAGGTCCATACGATAGTGTTGCGAGCCATCCTGGGCCGGAATGATTACCAGGACGTGGCCGTCTTCACCGTCGAGAAACTCCGCAGGAAGAAAGTGATGATACAGCTTATAGGTGATGAATCTCTTTATGGAAGGAACTATATAATAGAACCTGTATATTCCAGGAAACCCAATCCCGGATTTTATGCAGACCCGCTTTATGCAGACAATGTATCCGTGATCAATAATTACTACTATGACACCTTCGACTGGCCGGTGGTTGTGTACATCTACAACCCCCATTACAGCGGATGGCACTCTTCATGGTACTGGGGTTATTATCCCGACTACTGGAATCCCTGGAGACCTTACTACTGGGACTTCTACTACGGATATTACTCCGGCTGGTACCCACAGTACTACTCGCACTACCAACACTGGGACTACCCGAGGTACCACCACTACAATGACTATTACTATCACGGCATCCGCGAGTATTCGCCGCAGGTGGCACACAGGATAAGTGAAGGCAACTACCGCGATACCTACTCGCGCCCCGATCAGAGGAGCGAAGGTGTAGCTCTCTACATAAGTACGCATGCCACCCGGACCGGAGAGGCCCATGACAATGCCGGGGTTAATACGCAGGGAAGAAGGGTTTCTGCCCCTCAGACAAACAGCGGGCAGGCTGATGCTTCCGGTACTGATACTGACAGGAGAACTGCGGCAAGCACTGCAACTGACAGAAGGACTCCTGCCACTGTAAGCAGCAGACCTACCACCAGCACCTCTGCTGCCCAGGGCACCGGAGAAACCAGGAGAGAGACACCACAGTCGGCAGCAGCCACCCGCTCTTCGGTGCAGAGCAGGACAGAAGATATAAGAGCCGCTGAGAGCAAAGCCGCTGAGGCCAGGGCTGCCGAAAGCAGAGCTGCTGAAAGCAAGGCTGCCGAAGCCAGAGCCAATGAAGCGAGAGCAACTGAAGCCAGAGCCAATGAAGCGAGAGCAACTGAAGCCAGAGCTGCAGAGGCCAAAAGAAACGAAGCCGCACGGAAGAGTACCAGTAACTCAGAAACAGGCACCATCAAACCAATACGCAAATAACCGGTAAAAGGACAGACAAAAGATCCCGCAGGTCATTGCCTGCGGGATTTCTGTTTTACAGGGTTGCCGATGGCACCCGGACTCTGTTCTTACCAATTCAATTCTACTGATTCGGTAACTTGCTGACGGGAAAAACCTTGTATTCCGTAATGAGAATCAGATCACTGTAAATTTGTGGTGTCAACCGGGAAGGGAGCCTTGGCAGATTCCTGTCCGTAAAAGACCTTCCAGCTGCCTTCATCCTTCCTGAAAGCATATGTCATCATGTAGTCATAAAGAATGGTTGAATCACCCGATTTCATATAGGCGCCGTTATCTCCCTGCCATATATAGATGAAGCAGGACGGATTAACGATCACGTATTTTTCAAATTTGGTTATGAAAGTCTGTCTGTCAAAATATGGCGTATACTGTGTGGCCATTTCCTTCATCTGATCGCGTGAATAAATATCTCCATTTACTATATAAATAAAGTCCGGTCTGATTTCCAGCAGGTCAAACATCTTATCAGGATTATTGGTTTTAATTGCGTCAAAGAATTCTTGCACGACGGCAGAGCCTTCTTCTTTCACAGCGGCTTTCTGCTCATCGGTCATGGGTTTCTCTGTTGTGCAGGCTGCAAGGAGCACCAAAAACGGAATAAGGAGTTTTGCTTTCATAAGTAGTGGTTTTAGTTATTAATTAAAAATCTCCATAGTAAAACAATGAACTATTAAAGTTACGGCTTAAAAAGATGTAAGCCAAATTTATTTGTACCCCTGGGCTCTGCTTCACACCTGGGCCAAAGCTGCGATGTGCAAAGCCTGATGAGACGGGGTGTGGTGCCCTGGCGGCACAGAACGGACAGGTCATTTAAAGGAAAGCTCAGAACAGGGCCGCGGAGGCAAGCTTCATGTTTTTTATACCTTTATACCTTAATCTCCGAAACACATAACAATGAAATCAATTACCCCCTTCCTGCTTGTTGCCATGCTGATGCTTTCATGCCAGTCCAACAGGCCCAAAACAGAAATCACGAAAGAAACACCCGCTGCAGAGATCTCGGCCGTGAACAACGGTGATGTGGATTTCGACAGCTTTTTTATTAACAAGACTATGCGTATGGACTTCTTCCACACAGGCAAAACCGGAGAAGAGATGTTCGCCGTTGACAGGATAGTTTCCGACGGCGAATGGGGCGGCAGCGAAAAGATACTTATAGATAAACTGGAACTGGGACCTTACTTTTTCGAGATCCTCGACAGGGACAGCAAAGTACTCTTATACTCGCGCGGATTCGCCAATATCTTTGGCGAATGGCAGACCATCCCCGAAGCCAAAGAGGGCTGGGGTACATTCCACGAATCACTTCGTTTTCCATGGCCGAAGAATCCTGTGACCGTAGTAATTAAAAAACGCGATGCGGAAAATACGTTCAGGCAGATATGGACAGCTGATATTGATCCTTCATCGCGGCAGGTAAATCCAGCCAACAGGATCAATACCAACAGGGTAAATGTCATTGCAGAGAATGGTTCTTCTCAGGAAAAACTCGATATAGTAATTCTGGGCGACGGATACTCATCGGCGGAGATGGAAAAATTCCGCAATGATGCCTCCCGCCTGGCCGGTGTACTTCTCAGCGCCGAGCCCTTCAGCAGCCGAAGGAATGATATTAATATCAGGTCTGTTGAGACACCCTCGGAAGTGTCAGGGGTGAACAGACCCCATAACGGCGTTTTCAAACGCACGCCGTTATCGGTAAGTTACAGCGCCTTCGACTCAGAGCGCTACGCCCTGGCTTACGACAACAGAACGATAAGGGATGTTGCATCGGCAGTGCCTTACGAGTTCATGGTGATACTCCTTAACGAGAGGACTTACGGCGGCGGAGGTATTTACAACCTTTACACTACTGTTGCTGCCGACAATATGTTTTCAAATTACATCATGGTCCATGAGATGGGACACCATATGGCTGCCCTGGCTGATGAATACTATACGTCATCGGTATCGTATGAGATGCCGGAGATAACCGTTGAACCGTATGAGACAAACGTCACAGCCCTGCTTGACAAAGAGAACCTGAAATGGAAAGATCTTGTTGAAGAAGGAACGCCTATCCCTACCCCGTGGAACAAGGAGGAGTTTGACGCCTTTGGGTACAGGATCCAGCAGGAGCGTGACAGCATCAGAAAAAACCTTCTTCCTGAAAATGTGATGGAGGACCTCTTCGTGCGCCAGATGAATGCCGAAAATGAGTTCTTCGCGAAAGAAAAGCACAGCGGAAAAGTCGGTGCCTTCGAAGGAGCCAACTACTACCAGAAAGGAATGTACCGCCCGCAGCTCGACTGTATAATGTACACCCGCCACCTGGTTTTCTGCGAGGTCTGCAGGAGAAGCATCGGGCAGGTCATCGACCAGTATTCGAAGTGATTGTGTCAGAAATATTATCCGGTTTCGAGCCGACGTGCCCCTAAGCCTGTCATTCCATGCCCGATGACGCCCGGCTAGAATTTATTTAGCAGAGCAATGATCTGCGCCTCAGCCTCCGCTTCGTCCTTAGAAATAAGGGCCTTCCTGATAAGCTCTTTTTTGTCGGGGAACAGTTTTGCCAGCGACTTCGCATTCAACTGGACCCTATAAAAAATCCCGTCACTGCCTGCGATGTAATATTTGTTCACGGGCTTTAATTCGTCATAACGCCTGTCAGGACTGTAAAGCCTCTGATAATCGGCTTCCACTAATTTTTTATCGTGTATAACTATGAAGGTGTAAGGTCCTTCCTTCAGCACTTCGTAGAATTTGTTCCCCTCGAATTCCTTTTCGAATTTTATTCCCCTGGTCGTTCTGAAGTACAGGTCTCCGCCTTCCCTTTTAAAGATCACCTCGTCGATATGGTCCGAAGAAATCTCCATCAGCTCCCCGGTGCCAGACTGGATAAATACCAGGGCATTGCTCATGACGTCAATGTCGCTGTTAAGGGGGATGTACTCTTTCTGTCCGCTGACAAGGAAGAATGACGTTGTAAGAGTGTCGAACAGCCTGGTGGTTCCTTTGACACCCAGGTAGCGGTTGTCAAACCCGACGGCGCCCGGGGTGTAAGGTGAGATGTTAGAAATGGCTTTCAGATTCTCAACAGTGATGCTCCCGAGCTGATTTGCCGGCACAGACTGGGAATATATCTCCGCAGCGCACAGAAGCGACAGAAACAGAATAACTGACTTTTTCATCTTTCCTCCCTCTATCCCGGCAATAAACCGGGTATTTACTTTTTGAACGGTTCAATTTCCATCCCAAATTTAATCAATAAAAACTCACGGTTGGCTTAAAGTCGAAAGTCCTTAATGTTCTTAATGGCTGTCCTTCATTCTTAATTCCTCCATGCTCCATGCTCCATGCTCCATGCAAAAATTTTTTTTACTTTTACGCTTCTGCCAAAGCACGCGAAATGCCTCTCACAAGAAAAGTTCTTCTCCTCCCCCTGCTGTGTCTGACGCTTACGGCCTCCGCCGGCTGGCGGACAATCGGGCTATTTCTTTACGCTCGGCCCTCTTGCCTGAAAATTTATTTTATATTTTGGAGATTATATTCTCCAATTATTATTATATTTGGGGATTATAATCCCTGAATTATGATAAAAAGAGAGCTTGAACATTTGATATGGTCAAAAATAAACAAGGGTAAAGCAATAATACTGCTGGGACCCCGACAGACAGGTAAGACGACCTTAATGCTAAAAATAGTTGGCGAGGCCGGAGAGTTTCTGTTGTTGAACTGTGATGATCCGGTTGTCAGGGAACAACTTGAGAATGCCAATACTGAGACAATCCGCCAGCTGCTGGGAAAATACAAACTTGTTTTTATTGATGAAGCGCAGAGAATCAGAAATACCGGGCTGACTCTCAAACTTATCACAGACACTTTCAAGGACGTACAGCTGCTGGTAAGCGGCTCATCATCATTTGAACTGGCTGATAAGATCAATGAACCCCTGACAGGAAGAAAGTGGGAGTATTTTCTTTATCCGGTCAGCTGGAAGGAGTTTTCAGATCATTCAGGCCACCTGACCGCACTCCGGCAATTGGAGACCAGGATTCTCTATGGGATGTATCCGGATGTGATCAACAATCCTGGTGAGGAGAAAGAAATACTTAAACAACTCACAGACAGTTTCCTTTACAAAGATCTGCTGGCATTTCAGGGTATCAGACGTCCTGATCTGGTCGTAAACCTTTTGAGAGCGCTCGCTCTGCAGCTCGGCAACGAAGTGTCATATAATGAGTTATCGAGATTATTGCAGGTGGATAAAAAGACCGTTAGCAGCTATATTGATCTTCTGGAAAAAGCTTTCATTGTCTTCAGACTTATGCCTTATCGCAGGAATCTCAGAACGGAGATAGGCAAGAGCCGGAAGATTTACTTTTATGATAACGGTATAAGAAATGCTCTGGCTGCAAACTTTAATCCCTTAAAACTCAGGCAGGATACAGGTGCCTTATGGGAAAACTTTCTGATAGCTGAGAAGATGAAGAGAAATCATTACAGTCGGAAATGGGTTAATTCTTATTTCTGGCGGACTACCGCGCAACAGGAGATTGATTATCTTGAAGAAAGTGACGGTCATCTCTCTGCCTTTGAATTCAAGTGGTCCGCTTCAACCCTTTTCAGGATCCCGGGATCATTTCTCTCATCTTATCCTGAAGCCTCAACCACGGTTGTATCCCGTGAGAATTTTACTGATTTCATACTGACGGACAGTTGAAAAGACCTGTTGCCTGACTATTGCCTGCCCTGCAGTCAAAAAAGCTTAATTCTCAATTCTTAATTCTTAATTCCTCCTTGCTCCTTGCTCCTTGCTTAAAATTTTCTTATCTTCATAGTCTTATTGTTGTACTCTAACAACTAAACATCAGGGTTATGAAAATTAAATCGACTCTTCTGCTTTTTGCGCTGATCATGGTCTCTGGTCAGCTAATGACAGGACAGACTACCGGTAACGGAGTTGTTGATCTGCTGCTCTCAGCTTATTCGCCAAGGAGTTATACTACGCAGGCTGTTACCGATCAGCAGCTTGATCTCATACTTAAATGCGGCATCAAGGCCCCCAGTGCAAGGAATATCCAGCCCTGGAGATTCACGGTTGTCAGGGATGAGCCGACCATGAAAGAGATAATCCCCAATATTGTCGAGGGCAATGTCCTTATTCTTGTCTCGGGAGTTGAATCAAAGGAAGGGGGCACCCCGGATTTTGACTGCGGTCTTGCTGCTGAGAATATGTTCATTGCCGCCACCTCTCTCGGCCTCGGTGCCAGGATCTATGGAGGTCCTGCAGGCACTGCCAACACTAAGCGAGAGGCATTGCAAGTCCCTATGGGCTATAAGGTGGTTGTGATACTTCGTGTCGGCAACATTAACAACAGTGTAGATGCCGCCTCAGGTGCTTCACCACGGAAGACAGCGGAAGAGATTGTCAATTACAAAAAGTAGGCTTTCATCACCATCCCTATTACTGGCAGAGGCAGGCTTCATTGCTCATCTCTTCGTCCTGTCATGCGGTCTTGCAGTCTTGCGGGCTGAGGGTTTTGTTATGGTAATATTTTAAGATAAAAGACAAAAGTCACAAGTTGGCGAACGCAGTGAGTAAATCCCGCATTAGCGGGAATAAAAGTAGGAATATCAGGCTTTTACAATCTTACTTTTGTCTTTTTACTTTTATCTTTTGTCTTGTCACCTTCTATATTCGTTATTCGGTATGGCCGATCACCGATTACTGATTACCGATCACCGGTAACTTAGTCATAAGTCTCTTAGTCGCTAAGTCTCTCCCTCTCACTCCTCACTCCTTGCTCCTCACTCCTTGCTCCAGGTTCCCCGTTACTTAACTTTTAACTCTTCAGGTATTCCTGTACAAGCTTTGTCACGCTCCTGAAATCTATCTTTCCCGTGCTCATCATCGGCAGTTCCTTTATTACTATAAACTGTCTCGGGAGAGCAATATTTGGTAACTCATTCCCCATCTTCCTGAGGATCTCAATCTTGTGTACTTCCTGGGTAACAGTAGCTATTATCTCGGAACCCTTTTTCTCATCAAATATTTCGATCACACAACACGATACACCAGCGGGAAGGAACTTCTCGAGGGTATTCTCCACTTTCACCAGTGAGACCATCTCTCCTCCTATCTTTGCAAACCTCTTAAACCGTCCTGCATGGAAGAGATATCCGTCTTCATCAAAGTATCCCATGTCGCCCGTATTGTACCAGCCGTCAACCAATGCATCAGCAGTAAGCTCAGGATCGTCGTAATAGCCCTTCATCACCAGATCACCCTTTACCAGTATCTTTCCAACTTCTTTAATCTTACACTCTTCTCCTGTCTCAAAATTCTCGATCCTGACCTCGACATTCGGAATGACTCTCCCGGTACTCCCGGGTCTATTAAATTCATGTGAATTGACTGATATTACCGGAGATGTTTCAGTAGCCCCGTAGCCTTCAAGCAGGGTGACACCATGTTTCTGCATGTATCCATCCCTCAGGGCATCAGGACATTTGTCAGCTCCCGCCACCATTAACCTCAGGGTTTTAAAATCTCCCGGTTCGGATTTATTAAGATAGCCCCAGAAGAAGCTCGGCGTGCCAACCATTATTGTGGGCTTTTCGTCACGCGCAATTTTACTTACAGTCTGAAAATCCAATGGATTGGCATAGGTAACCATAGTCATGCCGTAATAGAATGCAACCCAGAGATTTACTGTCAATCCAAAGATATGGAAGAAGACCAGGTTTGCCAGGATGATATCTTTATCGCTTATCTTAACATAATCCCCGAAATTCTGAATGTTTGAAGCAAGATTGCGATGTGTGAGCTGGACTGCCTTTGGATCTTTTTCACTTCCGCTGGTGAATAAGATTGCGGCAGTATCATTCTCATCTCCTTTATGTATCCTGTTAAGGATCATATTGACCGGCAGTTTTGTTGTAAGGGCCGCCCTGAGTTTTTCACCTGTGGTGACGCTTTCCATTATATCCTCAATCATAATCATTCCATCACTTGCCGGACAATTAATTTTCTCAAGCAATGCTCTGGAGGTAATAATTGTTTTGAATTTGCATTTCTTCTGTGCGTACTTCGCGTTTTCCTCTGCACCTGTAGAATAGTTAATCATTACAGGTATCCTGCCGCTCATCAATGCTCCTACTGTAGCCAATGCACAACCGGCAGATGTCGGGATCATTATCCCGATAAAACCCTCATCATACTTTTTGAATTTCGAACTAAGGATCAGGGCGCCTATCAATGCCCTGGAATAGGGAACATTTTTCTCTGTGGTTTTGTCGATTATTGCCAGCTTTTTGGCATACCTCTTTGCTATAAGCACAAATTGCTGATGAAGTAACATGATGATCTGTATTAGTTAAAACTATATTTCCGCGTAGCAATATAGTAATTTATCTCATTTCAGATATAACACAAACAAACTTTTATAAATCCGGTCGAAAAACAGCGATATTTACCAAATATCCTATTTTACTGTTTGTTAATTATTTAATAGTCATACTTTTCATCTCCCTGGATACAACTTATGATAAGATTCGAAAAGATTCCGAGTCAATCCCCATGCCTGTCCACCTCGAATATTGATGAGTCTGATTGGTACTTAGAAAATTATTGTCGAATATTGTGAAGAGTAGCAGGCAACTCGATATTGATGAAATTATTCACTTCATCATTTAAAACATGATTATGAACATAAAAATGAATAAAAGAGCTTCCGGGATTATTACAGCAGCGTTCTTAACTACCTTGACGCTCAGTCTTTCAGCCCAGAAAGGAATTGAAACAGGAACTCCCTTTGGCATCGGCGAAGACAGCATAAGATGCCTGGACAACACCTTCCGTTACTCGGCCTGTTATGAAAACAAGGATTTCAATATGGCCCTGAACTTTTGGCGACAGGTGCTTACTGAATGCCCTGCTTCATCAGAGAATCTTTATATAAAGGGAGAGTCAATCTATACAGAGCTTTACAGAACCACAGGCGAAACGGCATATATTGATTCTGTGCTTATGATCGTGTCACAACGCACGTTTTATTTCAATAATAAACCGTTAAATGATCTTCATAAATCACTTGTTCTTTTTGAGCTTGGCGGAAACGATACAATGTACACGGAACAATGCTACAATCTTATAAAAGAAGTGGCTGACAGCTTTCCGGATTATATAGACCACAGCTATTCTGTGCTCCTGATGGCTACCGCCGCTAAATCATATTCGTTGAATATAATTGATACCACGGAGGTATTGGCTGCTTATTCAAAAGCTATGGGAATAGTTGAAACAGAACTCGAAATTAATCCGGGTGATTCTCGCTATATCGAAGCTGCAAATAAAATAGATTCAATATTCAGGTCAAGCGGAGCAATGACATGCAGCAGCATCGAAGAAATTTACTCACGGAAGGTTGATAAGAATATCGGTGATACTGTGCTGATTAACAAGGTCTTCAACTTACTCACGGAAACGGATTGTACTGGTTCAGATCTTTATTACAGAATAGCTGCCAAGCGGTTTGCAGATAAACGGTCTGCTGAAAATGCAATCAGGCTGGCTGAACTGAATTTTTCCCGTAACAACACAGATAAGGCTATATGGTATTTCACCGAAGCATTCAAGCTTGACACAAATAAGATTGTCCGGTCTGATGTTCTGACCAGGGTTGCCGCCATAGAGCTGGCCTCAGGTAAAAAGCAGGAAGCGAGGGGTCACGGTGAGCACGCCTACGAGCTGAACAATAAGAACGGAAAGGCAGTTTTTATCATCGCTGAAGCTTATGCGGGCAGCAAAATAGGAGATGCTTTTGAGAATCACTCAGCATACTGGGTAGCAGTTGACTACCTTAACACCGCCAAAACTATTGACCCTTCCCTTAAAGAAATAGCTGATGAAAAAATAAAGACCTACTCCAAACTTTTCCCAACAAGAGAGGAAGGTTATTACAGGGGCATGACTGACGAAGGTATAGTTTACAGAGTTGGAGGCTGGATAGGTGAAGTAACGATAGTCAGGTTCAGAAAAGAGTAATCAAGTATCCCATGCCTTTTTTAACATATATGAGTTATTTTGCCAATCTCTCACCTCTCTCTCGCTCAGTCTCTCAGTCACTCCTTCTTTCAGACTCTCCGTCCCCCAGTCACTAAGTCTCGAATCTCAGTTGCTAATGCACGAAAATAAGGATAACATTCTTAATCAGAATAAAAGCGACAGACAGGTAAGCCCACCGTCCATCTTCCTGAATTCTGACATCTCAAGCTCTATTATGCTGTACCCGAGATCAGCAATACTCTTTTTTGACTTTGGAAACCCTTCAGGTATCAGCAGAAAATCATTCACCAGCAGGCAGTTGGCTGAATAATACTCGTCCTGTTCCAGGATGATGACATTCGTTGAAGGAGCTATAGCTGAAAACGCAGGTGTGGAAATGAAATTTCCTTTTCCCAGGTACGCAATGTCCGACTTGAGGTGTAGCCCGGCTCTTACGTCTATCTCTGAAGATGTGTAGCCATGCCTGGCAAGTATGGAAGAGAGCTGCGCGGCCCCCTCCCTGTTTGTCCTTGCTGAGATGCCTATAAAGTAATGGTTATCTATCCTCAGGACATCACCCCCTTCCAGGGTGCCGGGCGAGACAATGGTCTCAGTAGTTTTGTATTCCGATAAGACCCATGCTATCTCAGCCTCCTCGCCCCTCCTCAATAATGCTCCCGGCCTTGTTATCACCGCCACCTCAGAGGTGACTATGGCAGTGTCCTCCAAAAAGCAGCCATCGGGGTACCTCTCATCCGCCTCCACAACTGTCACCTCAAGTCCGCATTTCTTAAGCGCATAACAGTAGGCGCCATGCTGCCTGAGTGCCTTTCCAAAATCAGCTCTTCCCAGGTTCGATGTTGTGATCCCTTCGGCGAAGTTCCTGCCTGGCCTGCGGACTATAGCTTTTGAGTACATTTTTGTTTCTTGATTATCAGATTATACCGTCAATCCGGATCTCCTCAAGTATAACTAAATTCTTTTAAGTGATCAAATTTCATATTGGCTTTTCGTCACAAATTTTCCAGGTCGCAAAGTCGCCGGGTCACCTAGGCGCACCCTCGCCATGTGCCCTGCGCCCCTTGCCCCTTGCCCCTTGCCCCTTGCCCCTTGCTTCACACCAGGGCTGCTGCTGCGGAATAGCTAGATCCTCGCAGTGGTCAGAAATAATTGTCTTTAGCTTGAATAAGGTATAGCTTTGACCTGCGGGAAGTAAAGTATAGGGATATTTGTACCTGGTTTCCAAACATATAAACAGATTTATAGATCATGCTTTGGCCACGTTGCCTGTTCAGCAATATGAAGCATTAGACAGTTTTCTTACAGAGCATTTTAAATTTTGTTGGATGAAACAGCCCGGAAAGTGGCTCCTTTGACCATATGGCACCGGTGCAGGTCTTGTTGAAGTATTCGCACTCATCACATTTAAGTCCATAGGCAGAGAGTATCATGGCGGTACGGTTTTGATGCAAGGTTTTCCTATCAGGTGACCTTGTCCAATTCTTAACAGAATTTCTCCAATTCTTAACGTGTAACTGCCTGATTTTTCAGAAATTTGATAATAAATAGAGATGCAGCGCAAATGAAGCCCGTTAATCCCGGATCACGCAGACAGAAGATCATAATGTATTATACGTTGGCCGTGGTGCTGCCGGGCATTATCCTTGGCTACATGGCTTACCGTGGCATCCGTAATGACCAGGCCCTGCGCGAGAAGGAAAGCCTTAAAAAGCTTGAGGCAAACAGCCAGGCTTTCTTTGCTGAAATCGATTCCGGCTTCGTTCAGGTAATGACCGAGTATGCCGCTGACACAGTACTCTCAGGCTCCGTCCAGGGTGATACTTCTCTGCTAGCATTATTTGTCAGAGGCGCTGCCGGTTCAAA
>DATKUS010000241.1:0-6740 GCA_035530535.1 Bacteroidales bacterium | reverse complement strand
TCTCCTGAGTAAACCGGATGAGACAAAACCCATGAGACGAATAAGACGAAATGCTTAGAAGGAAAGGTCTGGTCTATTCAATTTCTCAATTGACAGGGTCAAGTTTTAAAATTTTCCTGAAAAATTTTTCACGAGTCCGGTATTATCGGACTGCCCTGTTTTTATTTTGATAGTGCAGGCAACCAAACCTTGCTTGCAGGCCGATACCGAAAAGCCTGAAAAGAGTAGGTAACAGAAAATATGTTTTGTCATGAAGAAATTAACCTATGAACAAATGGAATTAGCTTCCGCAGGTGGTCATTTTTGGGAAGATATGGCCTGTAATTTTGGTGGAGGGATAAATGGAGCGATTTTTGGTGCATTAATTGGAGGTCCTGTTGGGCTAGTGGCAGGCCTTCTAATTAGCTCTATACTTTCTGTTGGATGTAGTGCAGGAGTCCATATGAATGATTAAGATTGCTTTAATTTTGGTATATTTGTTATAAGTCTTAAATAGAGTATATCGTAAATGGTTATATGCATTGTGTAGGGCATGTTAAGGTTATGAAATTCTAAAAGATATGGAAAAGCTAAGGTTATCAAAAAGGGTAGATTTCACCTACTTTGTCGGTGCAGGTATCTCAATTATACTGACAGTCATTGCAATCATTACGTACAATGATTCCGGACTACCCCTGATGCTGCCCATTGTCAGCCTGTTTTCCTATGCCGGGGTGCTGATCAGGGGAGTGATTGACCCGGATTCATGGGGTAAAACACCCCGGATAAGGAGATTCAGTGCCGTTGTCGGTTTTTCTTCCTGTTTTGCAATAGTCTTTACCGAGCTGATCCTGTTGCTCTTTTACAACTTTGACCTTACAAAATCATTTATCGGAAAGACGATCTTACTGGTCGGAGGAGGCCTCCTTCTTTTATACATTATCCTGTACAGCCTTTGGTTAAGAAGATTGACTTTTGACTGACCGAAGCAACTCATTCACAATCCGTTAATGAAGAGATTTAAGTGGTTTGACTGGATAATCGGTTTATCACCGTTAATTGCATTGCTGACTTACCTCCTGATCGATAAGCCGGCCAGCAAGATCATTCTGGGCATATTTATCGTTGGCGTGATCATTCATTACAACTTCAGAGACTATCATCAAAAAAAATCCAATACTCAGGGGTGAGGGAATATTGCTAATTTTGTGATGAATGATGCAATCAATCCCTGCGTAATGCGTGTACGACAATTTATTTTCCTGATCCTCCTGATTGCAGCAGGTCCGGCAGCAGCCCAGAAAGCCACTATCAGCGGCTTTATTACCGACGCGAAAAGCGGCGAACGCATGATTGACGCCACCGTATACGAAAAGGCATCATTCGCCGGAACAACCTCCAACAACTACGGATTCTTCAGCCTCCCACTGACATTGGGAAAGGCCGAGATAATCGTTTCATACGTCGGCTATGACCCCATAAACATCACAATAACCCTTACCCGTGACACCGTCATGAACTTCAGTCTGGAGATGTCATCCCGGGAGATAGATGCCGTGACCGTCACCGCCTCCGGAAAACAGTCGAAAATAGAAAGCTCACAGATGAGCATGATAGATATCCCGATAGAGAAATTTATAAAGCTACCGGTGATGTTCGGAGAAGCTGATGTGCTGAAAGTCATCCAGCTGCTGCCTGGAGTACAGTCGGGCACCGAGGGTGCCACCGGAATATATGTCAGGGGCGGCGGGCCGGACCAGAACCTGTTCCTGCTCGACGGCGTGCCTGTCTATAACGCCAGCCACCTCTTCGGCTTCCTCTCGGTGTTCAATCCTGATGCTGTCAAGTCAGTGCAACTGTACAAGGGCGGATTCCCCGCAAGATACGGTGAGAGGCTCTCATCTGTGGTTGATATACGCATGAAGGAGGGTAATGAAAAAGAGCTTCACGGTAACTTCGCAATAGGGCTCATAGCATCAAAGTTATCCATCGAAGGTCCTATCATAAAAGACAGGACCTCATTCATCATCTCCGCACGACGCACCTATGTTGATGTGCTTGCGGCACCACTGATCGCATCTCAGAATGACGCCGACTACCACTCCAGCGGCGGATATTACTTCTATGACCTCAACGCCAAGATAAATCACAAATTTTCAGACAGGAGTCGCCTTTATCTCAGCTCCTACCTTGGGAAAGACCGTGCATACATGAAGGACAAAATCACTTCTGAACCATGGGGCGGCAACAGTCACAGTTACGAATACACAGACAAATTCGGGATGGGTTGGGGAAACATCATCACCGCCCTGAGATGGAACTACCTGATCAGCAACAAACTGTTCAGCAACACAACGCTCACATACAGCAAATACAACTTCGATGTCACCAGCGAGTCGGGGGACAAAGACCTTACCACCGGTGAAAAGTCTGTTGACTACTTCAGGTATTTCTCCGGAATAGAAGATGTGGGAGCGAAGATTGATTTCGAATATTTCCCCACCGCCAGTCATTCCATAAAGTTCGGGACAGGATATACATTCCATCATTTCAAGCCCGGAGTGACCACCTACAGGTACAATTCTCTCGATGACAACTACGGCATCGACACTACTTTCGGCGACGTGAGAATCTATGCCAATGAGTTCATCCTCTATGCCGAAGATAACTTCGACATCACACCGAGGCTGAAGATGAATGCCGGCGTACGGTTCTCTCTCTTCAACGTTCAGGCGACAAACTACTTCTCACTGCAGCCCAGGGTGTCACTGCGTTTCATGGCCACCGACAACCTCTCCTTCAAAGCCTCATACAGCAAGATGGCCCAGTTCGTTCACCTGCTGACCACTTCGGCCATCAGCCTGCCCACCGACCTGTGGCTGCCGGTGACCAGGCGCTTTGAGCCTCCCATATCGCACCAGGTGGCTCTCGGCTCAAGCTTCCGTCTCCCCTGGAAGCTGGAGATGACAATAGAAGCGTTTTACAAGACAATGGACAACCTGATTGAATATAAGGAAGGTGCCTCTTTTGGGGGTACCGGCTCCGGCTGGGAGTCAAAGGTGGAGAAAGGCAGGGGATGGGCATACGGTGCCGAATTTATGCTTGAGAGGACCATCGGCAAGACAACGGGATGGATCGGCTATACAATCTCAAGAACAGAGCGGCAGTTTGAGAACCTGAACTACGGAAGAGTATTCCCCGCCAAGTATGACCGTAGGCATGACATAAGCCTGGCAATGACGCATAAGTTCAATGAAAGGAGAGACATAGGCCTGGTGTGGGTCTACGGCACCGGCAACGCCGCCACCCTGGGTATCATGGAGTATCCCTCACCGGACTTCTTCCCCACTGATTACTACAACTCGCCGGTAACTGAGTTTTCAGGTCGTAACAACTACCGTACACCATCATATCACAGGCTCGACCTGGGGTTCAACATGCACAAGCAGAAGAAGAACGGCATCCGCACCTGGAACTTCTCCATCTATAATGCCTATAACAGGAAGAACCCCTTCTTCATCTTCTGGGACAGTGAAGATTATTTTGAGCCTGATCCGGTAAACCCAGGAGGGTATCTTCATTATTCCAAACCTGTGCTGAAGAAGGTGAGCCTCTTCCCAATCATCCCTTCGGTGTCATATTCCTTTAACTTCTGATGCTCGAGATTATGAAAAGAGTCGTGATATATTTTTCCGTGGTTGCAATATTAATTCTCCTGGCATCGTCATGCGAAGAGATAATAGAGTTCAAAGGTGAGAAGATAGAGCCTAAGCTGGTTTTATACTCGATGCTTAATCCTGACAGCGTTATTACAGCCTCTGTTTCAAAGAGTCATGCTGTTTTCGACATTAAGTATGAGCCTCAGCAGATCACCGATGCTGTTGTGCGGCTCTACCGTGACGGGGAGTTTGTTGAGACGCTCACATATACTGCTCCTCCGCCGTCGTGCGAATACTGTCCCCCGGTATCGCAATCGAAGTATGTTTCGCAGGGGACTAAACCGGTACCCGGCAGCACGTATAGGATCGAGGCAGAGGTTCCCGGACTCAAATCCGTATCCGGTGAGACGAGCCTCCCTGACATGGTGCCCGTTCTGAGCATCGATACGGTGACTGAAAAGGAAGGTGAATACAATACGTACCTGGTGACTAAGGTGAAGTTCGCTGACCCCGGGGTAACGGAGAACTATTACATGCTTTCAGTGACACGACTTGAAGGTTACTATAACGGAGATCCATCGGTTCCTTTTTATCCTGAAGCATCGGTGTCTGTATATAAGTCAGATGAATCATATGCAGCCCGTGAAGACCCGCTTATATCGCCAAGCCAGGAGGAAGACCTGTTCGGCATGTACATTGAGAACACTTATAATGTCTTCAGTGATGAACTGATCTCAGGGAAAGAGTATGATATATTACTGAAGATGTATATCCACAAACAACCGGATACTGATCATTTTGAGTTCTCTCATTTCAGGATTGAATTGCATTCAATCAGCAGGGAGCTGTACCTGTATCTGCGTTCATACTCTGCTCATTTACAGACACGTGATGCCTTCTTTGCCGAGCCGGTGCTGGTTTACTCCAATATTGAAAACGGACTGGGAGTTGTAGGCGCCAGGGTCCCTTCAGTTGCGACTATTGAAATTGGAAGTTACCCAGTAGAGGGGGTGACGTACGATTTTGGGTTTTGAACCCGGATCCGTGATCTGGTGGATGGCGAAGCGAGACAGCGACTGAGAGTGCAGGACGAAGGTCGACTGAAAGGCAAAGAGACTGAGGGTCCCGGAGAATGCAGAGAGCCTCATCTTATTTACTTCGAGGAATTGTATAATTAAATTTAACTCCTCTATATCATTGTTGGATATCCAGCTTAATTCTTTTTCTCTGATTGGCAACTTTATATCCTAACAGGAAAACCATCTTTGAGACCGATTCCATCTTATAAAAATCTATTCTTTCAACATCATCCCTTGTACTATGCAGATCAGAATGCATACCTGATATAAAAAGAAATGCTGGAACCCCTTTTGCCATAAAACTTGCATGATCGCTGGTTCCGAACTGGAGATTTCGCCCCATGTCAATAACCTTAACACCTGATTGATTGGCGGAGATAGTCAACATCTCAAGAAGCTCTGAACTTTCATGAGCTGAATATGATAATACCTCTCCGGGTTGTGTAACTGTCAGATCAAATCCCATGAATTTAGTTGTATCAGACGGCATCTTTGATCTGCCAATCATATCAAGATTAATATCCACCAGGGTTTTTTCCATCGGGAAATAGGGATTGGCGGCATAATACCGTGAACCCAGTAATCCTTTTTCTTCACCGTTGACCCATGCAAAAACAACTGTCCTCAAGGGTTGTTTCTTCAGGTTCATAAATGCTTCTGCAATTTCGAGCAACGCCATTGATCCGGAAGCATCATCATCTGCCCCGTTAAAGACCTCACCTCTGTCATTGACCCCTGCATGATCAAAATGAGCTGTGTATATTATACATTCATTCTTAAGAACAGGATCAGATCCCTCAATAATTCCAATCACATTGGGGCTGAAAAAATCTGACGTTATAACACTTGATCTGAATGAAGCCGTAATGCCCTCAATTTCAACAGACACAGGCTTATTGCCTGTCAGGATTTTATCCTCCATCTGTTTAAGATTATAACCTGTTGGTTTCAGCAGGATATCGGCAGTATGTTGTGTGACAGCTACAATAGGAACTTCTTCAGGACCTTCTTCACTTCTCTTCGCTGAAACCATTTTCATACCTGCTCTTCCCGGGGCCATGTCAGCCAATCCCGAACTATATACATCTGAAAATTTACTTTCCGGGTTATAAACAATCATAACTGCTTTTGCACCTTTACTAAAAATCGAGTTCAGTTTTTGCCCTTCAATTTCCGGGTTAAACATAATATCGTTTTCTCCCCCCTTTGTCAGTTGAGGATTTCCAGTCATGAATAACACAATTTTATTTTTCAGTCCAATACCCTCAAGATCATTATATCCGGTCTCCATATCTTCATACCCGTATCCTGCAAAGACTACATTACCTGTAAAATCAACTGTATTTGACGGCTCCGAAAAGAAGACAACGGAGTCAGATGAAAAAACAGGCGCACCCTCGGCGCTGTTGATGCTGACAGAATTTTCGGCGGGGTCAATGTACTTTGAAACCATGGGTATCATCTGAAAATAATCTCCGGTTTCGGAATAAGGTGTCAACCCCAGTCTCATCAGATTCGTTTTTATGTAAAGGGCGGCTACATTATTTCCATTTGTTCCTGTCTCACGCCCTTCCAGCTCATCAGAAGCAAAGAATGTCATATAAGCTTTAAGGTCACTTTTATTGATGGAAACCAGACCCTCTTTCTGTGATCTTGCAGTTATAGAGAGTGCAATCAAGGCTATTGAAAACAGACATTGTTTTTTCATAAGGGAAGTATTATTTTTTTGATTATAGGATTTGCAATCAGAACTTATTCTTTTTTTTTGCTGCATTATCGATTTGACCATCTTTCCAAATTCCCTATCCTTCTTTCTTTTCTCTGCAACGGTTACCAGGAAACGTTGCTGTTCCCTGATCATCTTTTTATAATTCCTGAGTGTCTCACTGCTTATGTCACCCTTACTCACAGCCTCTGTCACCGCGCATCCTGCCTCATCCGTATGAGTACAGTCGGGTAATTTGCAGTCAAGGCTCAGCGAAGTTATCTCTTCAAAGGTTGCGGTGACCCCCTCTGCATCTTC
>DATKUS010000240.1:0-32114 GCA_035530535.1 Bacteroidales bacterium | reverse complement strand
CCGAAGAATTCTTCAGAAGCAGGATGGAATCCTGAATAAACCTGATTGTTCAACTCCATCTCAGCAAAGACCAGGATTGCTACCATAAACTCAATACATCCATTTTATGCTACATTCCTTATCCATTTTCCTGATTACCATGGCATTGGTCTTTTATTCAATCGGGGTCTGGGCTGAACGTATCTCAAAGTACCTTAAAGGATGGCATATAGTGGCATTCTGGACCGGGCTGGCATTTGATATCTCAGGGACCCTGGCAATGGGTAAACTGTCAGATGATCCGTTTAATATTCTTAACCTTCATACACTGACCGGCCAGATAGCCATATGGCTTATGCTGATCCATGCAATCTGGGCTACCTATACAGTAAAACGTGGAAGTGAGAAAGCACGTAAACAATTTCACCGTTACAGTCTGATAGTATGGATAATATGGCTTATCCCCTATTTTGGCGGTATGATGATGGGAATGTCAAAATAGATATTATCAAAAAACTGGTCAGATTGCCTGATATTGCAGAAAGAGCACCAGCTAAATGGCATAATTCTTGTGTCATTTAATTCCAATCTCTTGCACTATGATCAGACGCAGTTTAAAAATTATCTCTGGTACAGTTTTCCTGTTTGGTTTGTTTTCTTTAGGCTGTGATAAACAGAATAATCAGGAAACCGGATTCCTTGAAGGTGTAATTTCTATTGGGCCAATTTGCCCTGTTGAGACAGATCCTCCAGACCCGGGTTGTCTGCCAACGGCTGAGACATATAAGGCTTATGCCGTTAGTATATGGACATCAAACGGAAGGAAGAAAATTACTCAAATAGATCCGGTATTGGACGGCTCGTACAAAACCGAGCTTGTTTACGGAGATTATCTGGTCAAACTGGAAAATGGTCAGAATGGACCTGGCGGAAGCAATTTGCCTGTTGAAATTTCAATAATTCCACAAAACAAGACAGTTCTTAATATAACCGGCGTCATGGCCTTCGGACTTCGATAAGAAAGAGGAAAAATCATCCCATTTCGTATATTTGACCTTGATCCACTAACCTGGGATGATCAATAATTTTCTGTTAAATCCTGTCAAATTAATACTTTATGGATATCCCTCTTCCCCATTTCGAGCAGTTTATCAACGAGAAAATTCTCAGCCGCGGCCTGTCTTATTTCAAAAACGGACTTGTAACATCTTTCGAAGAGCTCTCTCCCGGCGAATTTGAAGCAGAAGTAGAAGGAACGGAAGACTATGATGTCAGACTGACAGTACGGAATAATAAGTTAACAGGATATTCCTGCACCTGTCCCTATGACTACGGCACCGTCTGCAAACATATTGTTGCGGTTCTTTATTATTTAAAGAATGAAGACGCCGCTGTAAAAAGGCCTGACAATAAAAAAGGGACTCCAGGGAAACCTGCTGCAAAAAGGAAAACTGTTTCGGAACAAGTTGATGAAATGCTCAGCTCGCTCTCTCATGACGATCTGAAATCATTTATTAAAGAACAGTGTATCACCTATCCGGAATTCAGGAGATCTTTCCTTTCCGGTTTTATGTACAAATCTTCGGCAGAATCGCCTGAGAAATATCGCGAACAGGTAAAGGGTATTCTCAACAGCGCTAAAGATAAGGACAGGTTTATTAACTGGTCCCGTGCCGGGATGGTAGGGAAAGCTGTGAATGAAATCCTCGGCATAGCCATGAAACATGTTGAATCAGGGAACTGGCTCAGTGCATGCCATATCTGTTTTCCGGTAGCTGAGGAAATGGTAAAAGCTCTCCAGTTTGCTGACGACAGTGATGGGGATATCGGCAGCAATATCGAAACAGCATTCGAGATACTTTATTCTGTCTCAACTTCTCAAATACCGGAGGAAATAAGAGTGTACCTGCTTGATCAGGTTCTTAAACATTACAGGAAAAATAATTTTTCAGGATGGGACTGGCAGACTGATCTGCTCGATATCGCAGTAGAACTTGTAAAAACTGAAAAGGAGGCTGGAGTTGTACTTTCTCTGCTCCATGCACATGTGCATTCGGAATACGAAGCCGAACAGATGACAAAGCTGGAATATGACCTTATAAGTAAAATGAAGGGTGATGCCGAGGCCGAAAAATTTGCCGCACAAAATCTTGATAACCCTGACCTCAGAAGAAAGGCACTGGAGAAAGCTTTAAAGGATAAGAATTTCGAAAAAGCGAAATCACTTGCGCATGACGGCATCAAAAATGACGCAGACACAAAACCGGGTCTTGCCAAGGAGTGGTATGACTGGCTGCTTCGCGCAGCAATTGCTGAAAAGGATAAACCACATGTTATCGAATATGCGAGACATCTTTTTATCGACGGTTTCCGCAAAGAACAAGACTACTACGGAATCCTGAAACAAAATACCGACCCGGCTGAATGGAACAGCTATGTCGAAGGACTTATCGATGAGATCAGAAGAAAAAGCAGGTGGTTGAATATTGATGTCTTAGGGAAAATTTACATAACCGAACAGTGGTGGGACAGGCTTTTAAAACTTGTCAGTGAAACGAAGCATCTTTCTTACATTCAGCATTATGAACAATATCTGGCCGGTAATTATTCTGCGGAACTCGCTGAACTTTATGAAAAGGGCATAACCGACTTCCTGAAAAAGAATATTGGGAGGAAACATTATGAAGAGGCTTGCCGGTATATGGGCCGCATGATAATACTGGGTGCCCGCAACCGGGTTAATAATCTGATTGTAGCTTTACGAAAAGAATACCCGCAGCGAACTGCTTTGATGGATGAACTTAACAAGATATAAAACCTTTGCATGAATCCACGTTAATCATGTCAGTTATTATCGGTTTGGTTTTAGCCCTGATTGTTGCTGTTTCGCCTGACGGATGGCAGCATCTGGCTCCCGGGATGGATTGCCGGATTATTACTTCAACCAAAATCAGCAAATATGAAAGATTTCAATCAGATTATCTCTGTCTGTAAAGAGACCACCAGTATCTCCACTAAGGTAGTTGATGATTTTTTAATCTACTACGCTGCTGCATGGAATAATCTGGAATATGAAATGAACCGGACATTTGCAGCATACAAACATATTACACAAAAATTCCCGAAAGAATGGGAAAACAAGCTGAAAGCCCAATATATCGCCCATAAGATTTTTAAAGATGATGGTCTCATAAAAAAGTTCCTGAACCATTCTGCCCTGAAAAGAATGAATCAGGAAGAAATGGCCTACCTGAAATTTCAGGCAGAAAATCCGTGGAGATTCAGCTTCAGCATCATAAAAGAAAAGCCCTTTGAGAACTTTTATGTGATGGAGGATGTCTTCAGGGGCGAAGAGTTTCTTTTATATTCACCCGGTGTAACAAACACTCTTAAATCACAACCGACAATCCTGTGGTTTAATATGATCGCATTCAACGGCGCGTGCTGGCAGAGTTACGGGCCAATAGGTGCATACAGGTCGTTTGAACCTGATGACATATTTTTCTTTGCAACTGAACTAAATCCTGAAATTGAAGATGAAGAAGACCTGGCATCAGCTCTGGAAATCGATCCGGTTCCGTACATGATGCTAATTGCCGGTGCAAATTACCCTGTTATAGTCAATAAAAAAGATCAGATGGTTCATGCTATTGCAGAATATCATTTGGATAATATGGATACAAAAAGCCTTACAAGGAGCTTTATTACAGAATATAATAATGGGGTTTACAGGCTCTCGCTGAAGAAATGGAAAGAGCCTCCTCACTTCTCACAGGCTTATTATGATGAAGATCAAAAGATGATAATCCTCTCATCAATGACTGACAGAGGTTTTAAGGCACTTGCTGAGGGATTGAACGCGTATGGATATAATTTCTCTCCTGATCCTTTTGTGAGGGTAACTCTTTCTATGGTAATAACCGCATCAGAAATTCTCAAAAGGAAAATTGACCTGCTCAGATATGAGAACTTATTTTCAAAGGAAAGTACGCCTGTTGAAAAAGAAAACCTCGACAGACTGAATAAGCTCCTCCATCTGGCTATGAAGGATATCAATGCCGGACGCCGGCCGGATATTGAGGCTTATGCCAGGCAGGCAGGAGTGGACCCGGAAACCGCAAGAAGCGTTATCGGGCAGGCATTGGACAGGTTTAAAAAAATGAATAAACGAAGGAAGACATGAGATGTGAGTTCCTCCTCTGCTAAAGCTGCAGAGGACGAAGTTTAAGGCAGAACTCCTTATCATTTTCGATGAGGGGTCTTTTTTTATGCCTGCGGGAATTCCGCGAACTGAAAATTTATTTATATTGGAACCAGATAGTAATACAGATCAATATTTTCAAGGGGGAATTAAATGACAGACACAAATAAGACCGGATTTGACAATGAGAAATACCTCAGGGAGCAGACTTCTGCCATCCTTGAAAGAGTGAACCGGTTCAACAATAAACTCTACCTGGAATTCGGTGGCAAGCTGTTGTTTGACTATCATGCGGCCAGGGTGCTGCCGGGATTTGACCCGAATGTCAAGATGAGGCTCCTGCAGTTACTGAAGGACAAGATCGATGTGATCCTCTGTATCCATGCCGGAGACATCGAAAGAAAAAAGATCAGGGCTGACTTCGGAATTACTTACGATGTCGATGCACTGAAAACCATAGATGACTTCAGGGAATGGGGAATAGAGGTGACGGCTGTCGTTATTACCCGTTACCAGAACCAGTCGCCTGCAAAGGCTTTTAAGAACAAGCTTGAACACAGGGGCGTTAAAGTGTACCTGCATTATCCCACAAAGGGATATCCCACGGATGTTGACCTTATAGTCAGTGATGAGGGTTATGGGGCAAACAAATACATCAAAACCACCAAACCAATTGTGATCGTTACAGGTCCGGGGCCGGGCAGCGGTAAACTTGCCACCTGCCTGTGCAATCTATACCATGAGTACAGACACGGTGTCAAGGCCGGATACGCAAAATTCGAGACATTCCCCATCTGGGACCTGCCTATAGATCATAAGGTAAACATTGCCTATGAAGCCGCCACGGTTGACCTGAATGACGAAGTAATGTTTGACGAAGACCACCTGAAAGCCTATAATGTAACGACTGTCAATTATAACCGCGATATAGAAGCGTTTCACCTGCTAAAGAGGATCCTCGAAAAAATAACGGGCGGGGAGTCGATGTACCAGTCGCCGACAGATATGGGTGTAAACCGTGCAAGCTCCGGCATTGTTAATGATGCTGTGATCATGGAAGCATCGCACCAGGAGATCATCCGCAGATACTTCAGGTGTGCCGTGGAATACGCCATGGGCCTGGTGGATAAGGAGACCCTCGACCGGGCTGTCAATGTCATGAATAAGGTAGGCGCAAAGATCGAAGACCGGAAAGTGGTGTTGCCTGCAAGAGAGGCTGCAAAAAACGCTGAAAAAAACGGGAAAGGCAATGCCGGCATTTATTGCGGAGCCGCTGTTGAACTGCATGACGGGACAATTATAACAGGTAAAAACTCACCGCTGATGCATGCACCGTCAAGTGTGATCCTGAATGCTGCGAAGCACCTGGCCGGATTGCCTGACAATATGCATCTCTTTCCCAAAAACCTGATTGATTCAGTCACCTACCTGAAAAAGGATATTTTGAACGGCAAAATGGTAAGTCTCGATGTGGGAGAGATATTGATCGTGCTGGGCGTCAGCGCATTATTCAATCCTGTAGCGCAGACGGCCCTGGAGAAACTGAAACTACTGCGTGACTGCGAAGTGCATCTCACACATATCCCCACACCGGGTGATGAGGCAGGGCTGCGAAAATTAAAGGTAAACGTGACATGCGATCCTGAGTATTCAGGCAAAAGCCTGTTTATCAGTTGAGTTTGAATAACTTAGGGTAATTTCACCTTTTAACTCACAAAGTATACATGCTTTGAGATTTTATTAAATGATTTGATAATAAATCGATGTTTGAATACAAAGAGCTGAGTGTAAATGCCTCATTAAAATTTTCAATAAACAAACTGTGGATATTTGAAAACAGTGACAATAAAGCTATTGAAGCAAATAAAACCATAGTCCCAAATGGATGCTTCAATATTGCTTTTATTACAGGCAGGGGGGCAGTGGTTGCATTCAATAAGGAGGTTGTAGAACTGAAGCAGGGTATCTATTTTTGCGGTCAGGCTACCCAGTCCGTCACAGTTGACCTTTTGCCGGAGACTAAAGTAATCATGGTACAATTATTTCCCTGGTCAGCCTCCATGTTTACAGATTTTGATATGGTGGAGTGCAGAAATAAAATTATCCCAATCAATTATATCAATAAGGATTTTGAACGTGAGGCAGGTGACATTAACCAGGGTGACGAGAACATTATTTTGAAATTCTTAGACGACCGGTTTAATAGGTATTTATATAAAAATGACCATACCCTTCTGGTCCACCAAAGTTGCGCAATCATTATGAAGAACAATGGCCGTGGTACTATAAAAGATCTCAGCAAACAACTTAAATGCTCATCACGTCATCTGCAGATTTTGTTTCTAAGATATGTCGGACTGAGTCCAAAAGAATTCTCAATCATAATAAAAATGAGAAACACAATTGACGGAATTGCTTATCCTTCTTCCACTATAAACAGCTCTATGACAAGTCTGGCCCTGGACAATGACTTTTATGACCAGGCCCACTTTAACAATGCCTTTAAAGCCATTGTAAATACACCACCTAAGAAATTCATTCCTTCCAGATACATTTTGGCCTTTAAGAATAAAAATTAAGCTGTTCGCTTTTTTCCAATTTTTAATGTGTGCACAGAACGTCCTTTGTCAGGGAATAAAAGTCAATAACAGTGGTTACGGATATTATTAATCAGACCCTGTCTTAAAAAAGGTAGTTTCATGTAAGTAATAAATCGATATAAAAATTGGGGCCATGCTTAGACATCAACTTAAACTCATTTATAGAAGTATACTGACCAATAAATTGCACTCAATATTAAATATTGCAGGTTTAGCCGTTGGTATTTCATCATTTATCCTTATCCTTCTGTATGTGAATCACGAATTAACATTCGACAGATTTCATAAAAATTACGAAAACATTTACAAGCTTACTCTGGGAAATAGTTTTTACACAATGGCGCCTTTTGCAGTTGTGCTAAAAGATAAAGTACCTGAAATTGAAAAAATAGCAAGAATTGATTTTCAGATGGGGGGTGGCAAATCGCCCCTCCTGAGAGTAATAAAAGGTACTGAGTCAGAAACATTCCAGGTAAATGATATTATTTATGCAGACAGTACATTCTTTGATATTTTCAGTTTCAGGGTTATTCAGGGCGACGTAAAGACATCTTTAACCGAACCCAATTCCATTGTTCTTACCGAAAGTACAGCATATAAAATTTTCGGGAATGACGATCCTATTGGAAAAACCATAGAATTTATTGGCACTAATGAAAATCCCAGGTTGAATTATACAGTATCGGCAATAATTAAAGACATTCCTGAAAACTCTTCCATAAAATTTAACGGCATAGTATCATTTAGCACTTTAAAATCAATTAAACCCGGGGGAGTTGATGTTGATGAAGATTATGGGAACTGGACCTATGATACCTATATTTTAATGAAAAACGCTTCTTCCGTTGCT
Organism: Bacteroidales bacterium; assembly: GCA_035530535.1. Lineage (GTDB taxonomy): Bacteria > Bacteroidota > Bacteroidia > Bacteroidales > VadinHA17 > SR-FBR-E99. The sequence continues at coordinate 24,484 of DATKUS010000240.1, read as the reverse complement.
CTGCTCACTAAAAAAACCAATGAAATATGGATGAATGATCTGTTGAAAAGAAGCGACATTAAATCTGATAGCGAAGCAGGTAAAGAATACATTTCAGGTTTTGTTCCGTTTAAAGAAGTCAGCTTTTTCAATAACAATAAAGCCAGATTTATCTATTTAATCCTGTCAGTAGGAATATTTATTATCATCCTTGCTCTTATTAATTTTATTAACCTGTCTATTGCAAAAGCATCGACACATACAAAAGAAATTGCGGTAAAAAAGGTCCACGGTTCAAGCAGGTATGATCTTATTAAACAGTTTATTGGTGAGACGTTGGTGTTGACTTTTATAGGGACTTCCCTTGCCCTGGTTATTGTTCAATTGTTAATGCCGTTATTCAGCGAAATTACCGGCATTTCAGTCTCTTTTAAATTATTACAGAATCCCGGATGGATCCTGCTTTTGATTTCAGGATCTATCCTGACCGGTATTTTAGCGGGTATCTATCCTGCTCTTTATCTTTCCTCATTTAAACCGGTTACTATTTTAAAAAACGAAAGAATAAGAGGGAACATAAACAAGACTATTATACAGATCCTGATAGTATTTCAGTTCGTTATCTCGATAATCTTAATTATAAGCACTATAATCATAGCCCGTCAAGTCAGGTATATGAGAACTGAAAATATCGGATTTGACAATAAACATATACTTACATGCCAGCTGACAAAAAACATCAGGAACAAATACGATGTATTTAAACAGGGATTACTTGAAAATCCCAACATTTTAAATGTTGCAACGTCAAGTGGCAGCGGACTTGCTGAAGAATTTCATATGAGTTTTACGGAAGAAATTAATGGCGTTGAAAAATCATTTCATGCAATGGCCGTTGATCCGGATTTTATAAAAACCATTGGCCTTAATATTATTGAAGGAAGAGACTTTTCCTGGGATTTGGAGACTGATAAACGTAAAACGGTTATTTTAAATGAAACTGCAGTAAAGTATTTTGCCATAGACCCTGCAATAGGCTTTGAATTAAATATTTATAATACCAAAGCACAGGTTATTGGTGTAGTAAAAGATTATCATAATGAATCTTTCCAAAAAAAGATAAGTCCACAGGTTTTATGGTATGTCCCGGGTTGGAATTCTAATTTAAGTATCAGGATCAGCAGCAATAATATCCAGGAAACAATTCAATATATTAAGAAACAATGGAATGAACTCTCTCCTGAAATACCTTTTGAGTTTCAATTTTTAGACGAAACATATGATGCTTTGTATAAGGATGAAGACAAATTTAATTTACTAATAGGCTATTTTTCCATAATTGCTATCCTGATTGCCTGCCTCGGATTATTTGGCTTGGTTTCATTTACTACAGAACGCCGGAATAAAGAAATCGGCATTCGTAAAATAAACGGAGCAAAAATTTCCGAGATCCTTGTTATCCTGAACAGAGATTATATTATCCGGGTTACCATCGCTTTTGTAATTGCTGTCCCCATTGCATGGTACGCTATGCATAAATGGTTGCAGTCATTCGCTTATAAAACAGAATTAAACTGGTGGATATTTGCACTGGCAGGAATTATTACCCTGGGAATAGCTTTGCTTACCGTTAGCTGGCAAAGCTGGCGGGCAGCAACCAGGAATCCCGTGGAAGCATTGAGATATGAGTAGTGCCCCCACACCTGACCTGCCAACATACATGTTAAGACAAACAGACAAAGTCATCATAAATCAAAATAATTTTAAAATAATTCTACAGTAATTAATTGAAACATATGAAAACAACAGCATTAATCTTAGGATTAGTAATCTCTGCAGCATCTGTAACCGGACAGAATTTTTCCCAGAAATACTCTGTCCTTGTCAGAAAAGCAGACTCACTTTACACTGTAAAGGATTTTAAAAACTCAGCAAATACTTTTTCTGATGCATTCAGGATAAAAGGTTGTAAACCGACTTCAAACCAACGCTATAATGCTGCCTGTTCGTGGGCCCTGGCAGCCTGTCCTGACAGTGCATTCTATCATTTAAACTATCTCACAACTTTAATGAATTACACAAATTCCGGACACTTAAATGCAGATCCGGACTTAAAATCTTTGACCAGTGATAACAGATGGAATCCCTTGCTTGAAGCAGTGCAGGCAAATAAAAAGAAAACGTATCCTGATCTGGATTTAATACCTGTTAATGGATTTAAGGTTGAAGTAGTCACTTATGGTCTCGAAAACAACCAAAAGGGAAAACCAGTCATTGTCTTTGAAAATGGCAGGGGTACCGAATTCGATTACTGGCTTCCAATCATTAAAGAGGTTTCAAAGGGAAATGCTTCTTTCGCCTATAACCGGCCAAGAATAGGAAATTCGGATGATGATAACCAACTCCCGACTATAAGTCACATTGCTGAAGTTCTCCGGCAAGCACTTCTCAGTAAAGGACTTAATCCTCCCTACCTGTTTGTAGGACATTCGTGGGGTGCAGCATATATAAGATGCTTTGCTGCATTATACCCTGATGAAGTTGCAGGACTGATTTTTGTCGATCCCCATGACTTCGTAAAGAAACCAGCAGGGGGAAGATCTTGTTACAGGGAAATCGGGCTAACCAAAAGCCAGATAGATTCTCTTTTTATCGAATATGATAAATCAGCTGATGAATATATGGCTCAGGGGCCGAAGTTTGTTGTTGAAGAGATGAAAGCACAAAGAGAATTCGCCAAGTCAGGCTTCGAAATATGCAACCGAGATCCCCTGCCTGAGGTACCTGTTCATTTCATTATGGCCGGCGGTTATCCCATAACGCCGAATGAACCGCGTGGCTTATATGACGGACAAAAAATGTTCAGGATTAACAATAACATAAAAATGGAAAACTGGATTGAGGTGATAAATCCCTTGAAATACGGCAAGTTCATCTATATTTCGAACTCCGGTCATATGATCCAGAATGATGATCCGGAGGTGATAGTCTCAAGCATTAAACTGGCACTAAAGGATTATGACAAAATTCAAAATGAAAAAATCCTGAGCCATTAACATTTCTGTTTTCAAAATTTATCTGGCCAGATATGATTTACCCGGGGATCTGCAAGGTTTAAGGTCCATTCATAATTATTGCTCCAATTGTTACTTGAAAACCATGCGGTAAACAATGCCTGTTGGCTACCGCGTACTGACCATTTGATATATCTCCACAATTATTATCTTTATATGACTATCTCTTTTAAAATAGTATAGACTAATTTTATTTGAACTACAATTGACAGGCCTAACGTCCATGTCATTATATTTATTAAGTTGAAAATAACAAAGTACCAAACATTACTATGAGTACAATTAGTTTCAAATAAGCAGGTTATGTTTTATGGCATCCCATATACTATCATATTGGCATAATAATTGTGGATTTTAAGATACTGACTAACAGCCTGTAACCATGAAAAAAACTCTGCTGATCGGAGCGGCGATTATCGTGACCCTGACTTCATGTGAGAGGATTTCTTACAATCCGGATCAGTACCTTTTCAGGACGAGCAATGGAATCAAATATAAGTACAGCGATTTCGAACTTTATGATTCATCAACTCATATTTTATACCTAAAGAGTAAGCATCCCGAATTTAAATCAGAAAAACCTACGACCTTTTCACTGTTAGCTAACGGAGAGGAAATCTATACAGGGGTCTTCTGGTCGACTTATTCTTCTTCTCTTCCAATTGGGCCATATATATCCTCATTTTCTTCTTTCTATCCGGATTTTACAATCAGGATTGAGCACATGATTATTGATAATAAACCCAAAGATCCAAGAAATGACCCAAGAATAATATCTGCTTTAAAGGATCATAATCTGTTACATTCAGGATTATCTGTTTTGATTAATTCTATTGACATTGTCGGAACAGAACTGACATTCAAATTTACTGTGACTAATCTAGATGAGTCAAATCTTCTTATCCTTGATCCCGACAAGACAGGCCCAAAACTTTTTCATTATTTTACTAATGGCTTAAGAATATGTGAGTTGACTTATGAAGAGGTATTTGCTGCTCATATTGTTCCAGAGGCTCCTTCACCACGGGATAGTTGGGAGAGAGACTGGTTATCTGAACTAAAACCTGGTGAATCCAGGCAATTCACTATAATTTACGCCATTAATTCCGGTATAACTCCTGGTGAATATTATGCAATGTTTGAATTCCCGGGACTGACCCATGGGGTGACAAAAAAGCAGTTGTTTCAAGATGATGCCAGGATCTGGTTAGGAGACATTTTTATTACTCAAGAGATTACTTTTCCAATAGTGCCACTGTAAGTGTCCCCGATATATTATCCACTGGCTGGATGAATTGCAGAAATAAGCCGGTTATAAAGCTATACCCCAGGGATATTGCATTCTGACTGCGCAAAATGAACCCGAAGGTTTATGCAATATATTGACCTCGAAGATGAGTTTCTGCTGATCGCCACAGTAGGGTTCAATGACCTTGACAATGAAACTCTGCTTATCCAGGTTGCTTACATCGATATAAAGATCATAAAGACAATCGCAGTCGCATAATGCAGACTCTTCTTTCTCTATGATAACCAGGGTGTCACCAACAATGTCAATGTCGCAGCTCAGCTTGCCCGGACAACAGTTGAATCCGGCATTGATATGAGTTAACGACAATGTTCCGGATGAACTGTCATAGGAATAGCTGATACACGATTGTGTATTGGGTATATCATTCTCCGTCGCTGATTTTAATAGTTTGCATCCTGAGTGATCGGTCAGGGTTGCCTTGACCTGCTGATTCTCTGTCTCGCAGCCTGGAATGAACAGGCTGAATAGTAGAAACGGCAGAATAAGAAACGCATCTTTTTTCATAAATCTGTCATTTTGAAGATGTAGAGCAATAAATTTTATGCCACAATATGCGTACCAAAAAGTAATTAGGTTCCCGTATTACTTTCATGTCATAAAGCCAAGTGGACGGCAATACAACAGCGGACCCTCCATCATGGTAGCGCCTGAACAATCAGTAGAGCCTGTTTACCGGTTGACAGATTCTATGACAATCCTGATGCGTGGGGTGCATTCAGGGAAGCAAAGACAAAAGGAGAAAGGTGACCGACCGTTAAGAAATTGCCCGGTGGGTCCGCCAGTTGGCGGAGAGGAGACAGATAGCGGGGGGGAGTTAAGACAAGAGGTTAAAGGGAAAGGGGACCGACCGTTAAGAAATTGCCCGGTGGGCAATTTTAGGGAGGAGACAGATAGCGGGGTGGGAGTTAAGACAAGAGGTGAAAGGTGAAAGGAGAAAGGTTAAAGGTTAAAGGAGAAAGGAGGATGGGGCGCAGAAGCCGGGGCTACTGGAAGAGGTTGCCAAGCAGGCCGCTGGCTTCCTTGCCCCTGTTAGCGCCAAAGGGTGCCAGGGCTCTTATCAGCTTACGTATCGGCATTGACTGCAGCCATACCTTCCCTGTTCCTCTCATGGTGGCGAGGAACAGTCCTTCACCGCCGAAAACCATAGACCTGAGGCTGCCCGTTGTCTCGATATCAAAATCCAGCGTCGGCTCAAAAGCAACGACACATCCTGTGTCTATCCTGAGTGTCTCGTTGTTCAGCTGCTTCTCTATCACAGTTCCCCCTGCATGGATGAATAACTTACCGTCGCCCTCAACCTTCTCGAGTATGAATCCTTCCCCGCCAAGCAGTCCCGCCCCTATCTTCTTGTTCAGGGTGATTGTCAGCTTTGTACCAAAGGCAGCACACAGGAATCCGTCCTTCTGCACAATCAGTGAGTTACGGATATCCTTAAGATCCACGGGGATGATAGTCCCGGGATAAGGCGCCGCAAAGGCTACCCTGCTCTTAGCATTACCCCTGTTGGTAAAATGAGTCAGGAAAAGTGATTCACCGGCAAGTAACCTGGTTCCTGCCTGGAACAGTTTACCCGACAGACTCTGGTTTGGCTCTGAGCCGTCGCCCATTTTGACTTCAAAGGTTATTCCCTGCTCCATGTAAACCATGGCGCCTGCCTCAGCAATAACAGTCTCGTTCGGGTCCAGCTCAACCTCAACAAACTGAATGTCATCGCCAAAAATCTTGTAATCTATTTCATGTGAGATCATCGGAGTATGATTTAGTGGTATTTTGTTGATTTTGTTACTTCGCGGGGTTGGGAATGATACAGGTAAACTCAAAATCCTCATTGAAAGGATTCCTGAACTGGTGTTTTTCATTTGGCTTCACGAAGAGACTCTGACCTTTTTTTACCTCATGCTCGATACCGCTTTCATCAACGGCAATGCCCCTGTTACTCTCAATCTTGATGACATGCTCATAGTTATGCTGATGAAATGGCGTATTGCCGCCGGGAGCAATGATAAAATGCCTCATAAATATGTTATCCGACTTGTCGCCGGGACCAATGAGCATCTTCATCTTCACATCCTTTGCGCCTTCCATCTCTACCGGAGTAGCGATGATCTCTTCATTGTTGTTTATTTTCATGGCTCTGTTTTATTAGCAGTATATCAAACATAAAAATAAACATTTTAGCGATAAAAGTTTGAAAGATTTCCGGGTTTAAACAATGAATTACCACGCATAGCAATACCGCCCTCCTGTCCTCCTGCAGTAGTGATAAGTATCCCCGGAACGGAATATTTGAAAAATCGGGCATCTCAAACGGCGAAATGAGAGTTCAGCTCAGCCTGGAGCAAGGAGCATAAAGAGGGAAGCGCAGAGATGGAACATGCTATGGAAGGGCTCCTGTTTTAACCTATAATATGGCAATCGCTTGTTAAAAAGAAATTAGTTTCTATATTTATTTCCTGATAAAAGGCCCGGGGGAATCAATAGATAGGATTATTTCCGGGCTTAAGTCTGTAAAAAAGAAATTTACACTAACCATTTGCATCCTGAGTAAGCATGTATAACTACGGCAACTGTATGTCAGGAATCCTTCCAATGGATGCATATATAAAACCTGAACTATGAAAAAGCTCATTTTGTTTATTGCTACGGCATCTGTTGCGGGTAGTGTTTTGGCCGGTGGTCTTGTGACAAACACGAACCACAGTGCATACATGACCCGGATGATGAGTCGTCATGCCTCTACCGGCGTAGATGCTGTTTATTTTAATCCTGCAGGTCTTACAAAACTGAACAACGGGTTTCATTTCTCTCTTAATAACCAGGTCATTGGCCAGACAAAGACTATTACCAACGATTACTATTTTCTGACAAAAAAGCCGACTGAATATATCGGAACGGTCAGTGCTCCTATTTTCCCGGCAGCATATGCGGTTTACAAGAAAGATAAGTTTGCCTTTTCCTTAGGGTTCAATCCTGTTGGTGGCGGCGGCGGTGCTGAATATGCTACCGGACTTCCTTCTTTTGAGATGGGGATATCAGAACTGGTTCCCGGCTTAGCCTCTCAGCTGGCTCCGCTTGATGCGGGCGTTACAGGAGCAGGATATCCAGATCCGGCCTTCAGGAATGTTACAGGGTACAATGCCGATATCTATTTTAAAGGCAGTTCAGTTTACTTCGGATACCAGGCCAACATCTCATACGAGATCAGTGACATGATCTCAGTAGCAGTTGGCGGAAGGTATGTTGCAGCAAAGAATACTTATGAAGGCTCTATTTCCAATGTAACGATAACCGCTTCTCCTTCTGCCTACACGGGGCTTGCCTCTCCCTATACCGGCACTCCGGGCAACTACCTGAGAGATATTGCATTAACCGCCGTAGGTGCTTCCAGCGCCACAATGCTGAATGGATCGGCAGCCGTCCTGGATGCAATGACAAATATCGAAGCTGATGTTGTTGAGGAAGGCAAAGGTTTTACACCTATCGTCAGTGTGAATATCACCCCGAGCGATATCTTTAATGTCTCGCTCAAGTATGAGTTTAAAACGAAGCTTAACCTCACCACAACAGTAAATGACGGCAAAGATGCTGGCGGAATGTTTGAGGACGGAGCAATAAAGGTTGCCGATATGCCCGCCATGCTGTCAATGGGAATTGGCGTACGTCCCGTGAGCAAACTGTACATTGCCGCCGGGATGGGCTACTACTTCGACAAGAATAATGATTATGACGGCAGCACCGAAGTGAATATCAATATGATAGACAAAAACTTCTTTGAATACTCAGTCGGCATTGAGTATGCTATCAGCAATATGATCCGCATAAGCGGTGGTTACAGCGGAACACAGACCGGTGTTAACGCAAATTACCAGAGCGACCAGAGGTACAGCCTCAACACATCTACCATCGGTGGTGGTTTTGGTATTGCTGTTTCTCCCAAGGTCGATCTTAATATCGGAGGAATGTATACAATGTACCAGGACGGAAGCAAAACTATTACTCCTGAGACTCCTGTCCCTCCAATCACCGAGACTTATAAAACATCAACATGGGTTCTTGGTTTTGGTGCTGATTTCCATTTCTAGGAGACATCCATCATATGAAAAGCTCCCTTCAGAATACAGAGGGGAGCTTTTTCTTACTGTGGCCTGCCGGGCAGCTTCTTTGGCTGTTATAGGAAATTACCGTCGTAATCAATACGTGGATCATCACTTGACAGGTCGATGACTCTCTGGAGGCCGTTTTCCCCGTTCTTATGTGTGGAGGTACCGGCATTATAACACCGGGGGATGCCCCAGACACCATGAAATATTTTCCCGGCACTGCCCGGATGAAGATGGTAATGACCGAACAAAAGCATATCGATCCGTTTCTCAATGACCTTCCTTAATGCCTTGCTGTCTTTCAGCTGCATCCCCAGCCTGAAATCGAAGGGGTGATGATGCAGGTAAACGATCTTCTTGCGACTTACAACTTTAGGATCTTTCAATATTTTATCCAGCCTCTTCAACTGCGACTTCCCCAGTTCTCCTTCTGACAGTATCCGGTCTCTCCAGTGCAACTCCTCTGCAGTGGAATCGAGCCCAATAAAAGCCATCTCATCAATAATGTCCAGCCTGGGATATGAAACCTCCTCATATCCGTAATACCTTTTACTGAACAGGGAGACAAACCTCTCATCTCCCAGTGAGCCTGTCCCGTAATCATGATTGCCCGGGATGACCAATACCCTGTATCCGTACTCTTTCAGTGTCTCAATGGCGTTGAAAGCTTCTTCAACCTGTTCCGTTTTGTTGGCATTATCGCACAGGTCACCGGTAATGACGACAATGTAATTTACCGCCGGCTGTTTCAGAAAATTAATGTTGTCAATTATTGTGCGGAAGTGAACACCGCACTCTTCATGGCCATCATGCAGATCTGATAAATGAATGATCTTTTTCACTGTTTGAACCCTGGTTTAATGGTGAATAAATTCTAATATTGTTACAGTCTGACAATCAGTATCAAAGTTAAAAAAGAAACATCTTTAAACAATATAAGTATAAAGGATTATGACCGGGTTGTGTTAATGACGGAATCAAGTGGTCAGGTATGCAGCAGGTCAGAAGGGAAATGCACATAGCATCTGTATAAATTTATACATTTATGTCTGGTATAACAGGTAAAATGATGTCATTACGGACCACATTCGCTATTGTCATCCTTTTTCTGTCACTCTCTGTCTCCGGGCGGTCATGGTATGTTGCGAATAACGGTTCCGACTACGGCAGCGGGACTGAGCCGGATCCTTATCTCACGATAGACAAAGCGGTGAGCATGGTTCAGCCCGGCGAGACGATATACATAAAAGGTGGAAACTATAACCTGGTGACGCCCATAAATATATCGAAAAGCGGGAATGAGGGAGCTCTCATATCGTTGTTCGCCATTCCCGGAGTGCGTCCCGTGCTTAATTTTATAGGACAGCCGCTTGATGGAGCCAACAGGGGCATCAGGCTCACAGGGAGCTACTGGCACATAAGGGGCATTGATATCACCAATGCCGGTGACAACGGCATGAAGATAGAGGGAGGAAGCCATAATATAATTGAGAACTGTGCCTTTTACAGGAACAGGGACAGCGGGCTGCAGATTGATGGCGGGGCTTCTTTCAACACCATCAGGAACTGCGACTCCTACTATAATGCTGATCCTCCGGATTGGGGTGATGCTGACGGCTTTGCGCCGAAGCTGACCGCCGGCAGTGGCAATGCTTTTTACGGGTGCAGGGCATGGTTGAACAGTGATGACGGGTGGGACGGTTACCTGAGGGGTGCAGATGACATCAGCACCACCCTGGAAAACTGCTGGGCATTTAAAAACGGGTATTTCGAAGACGGAACTAATGCAGGGGATAATGCCAATGGCAACGGTTTCAAGATGGGGGGCAGTGATGATAAGACACTGAAACATAATTTCACGCTGAAAAACTGCCTTGCATTTGGCAACAAGGCGAAAGGGTTCGACCAGAACAACAACATGGGGTCAATGATCCTCTATAACTGTACCGGACATAATAACCTTGTGGCTGACTTCCGGATGACAGGGGCTATTGCTGCCGGAAAAGTCATGGTCGTTAAAAACTGCGTTGATCTGGGAAAAACGGCTGAGATAGCCGCTTTTGCACAACAGGAAAAGAACAGCTGGATGGCACCGTTTGTGGTTACCACCGGGGATTTTACAGGCATTGATGCCACGGCTGCCTATGGTCCGAGAAAAGCTGACGGAAGCCTGCCGGATATCGATTATATGCACCTTGCCGCAGGAAGTGACCTGATAGACGCTGGTGTGGATGTAGGGCTACCCTATAGCGGTAGTGCACCTGACCTCGGATGTTTCGAGAAAGTCCTCACAGGGCTGAATAAAGTATCCCTTGCGCCAGATTTTCTTTTCTATCCTAATCCTGTATACGAAAAAGGATATTTCTCCTTCACTGCAGCGAAAGGAGGCCGATGCGTTATCAGGCTTTATGACATCTCAGGCAAGTATGTCAAGACTCTTGCTGACCTGAACCTGGAGCCGGGAGATCAGCAGATAGTCATTGACGTGTCGGATATACATGAAGGTTTATACCTGTACAGGGTGGAGCTGGGTGACAGTAAGATTATCACAGCAAAAATGGTAAAGCTTTCCGGTAACGGTACAGGGCATTCCGGCAGATGATATTGCCATAGTAATTTAATACCCTTATCAAAAAGAAAAGGCTCTGAGAGTGTCAGAGCCTATGTCTTAGTAACTTTTATAAAGCTATTTGGTGGTTACAGGAGGAGTATCAGCCTTGGGTGCCTTAGACTCCAGGAACTTCTTCTGCTCATCAGTAAGGATATTCATCATATTCTTCCTGTGTGTCTCTCTCATGGTTTGCATCTTTGCCGTCATCTCCTCCCTGAGTTTTTTCATCTCATCCTGCTGCTTCAGCCGGAGATCAGCGATATCTTTCTTTTGCTTTTCGGTAACATTAGGAATACTTTCCAGCATCATATTACCTGGTCCCATATGCCTCATGCCTGCATTGTTCATTGGCATCTGACACATACCATGCCTCATTCCCCGTATATGCATGGGAACAGCATTCTGTCTCATTCCATGCATCTGCATGCCTGGCATGCCTTTTTTCATACCCATACGGGTGGAATCCGGCATTACACCCATGCCGCGCTGGGAATAGAGTAATCCATTGCCTGACACAAGCAGCATCAGAGCCAATCCAACAATAATCAATGATCTTTTCATAACTATTTATTTAAATTAATTTCTTGTCCTTGACAGCATCCCTTTCAGGTTTCGCCTGACGGATGCTTTCTTTTACATTAGACAATCCAAAACCCGGATTTATTCTGTCAAAACTTTATTCCCGGGTATAAAATTGAGAATGAAGCATTAAGCAAGGAGCATGGGGCAAGGAACATGGGGCAAGGGAAATGGAGAAAGGTTAAAGGTTAAAGGAACCCCGTAGGGGTGGCATTATTATAGCAGGGAGCAATAAAGAATCAAGAATTATTTATTTAATTCATTCAGCTCCAGGCCATAGTCGTACTGCAGGTCTTCATGCAACAGGGCTATTTTCTTGATGATGGCATCTATCTGCCTGTTGTAGAGATTCATGAGGGCAGTGTTTTTCCTGATGGAGGGTGAGAGTTTGTTCAGTTTCGTACAGAAATATAGAAGCAGCTCAACCTCTGTCTGCTTCTTCTGTGAATACCTGATGTACTTCCTGGTAGTTGCAAGGATCTTCCGTACGCTCTTTTTAATAAGGTAATAGCTCTTCCTGTTTATCAGCTCAAACTGCTCGTCGATCTCCCTCTTCACACCCTCTATGTACGATGTTTCGTCTGATGATTCAAACAGCAGATATGTCAGCAGCTCCTTATTCTCTTTCTTGAATCTTGACAGCCTGAGACAGAGGTCGCGCAGCTCCTTAGGCGTGCGGTATGTCAATTCCTGGCTGAGCTCTCTGACGGTGACGGCCTTCATTTATGAATGACAAAATGTGCTCAGGAATTCAATAAAAGATCAGTTGCGTTCTGCCAGTCGTCCTGTGCAGTGCCGGATTCCCTCCGGCTGATGCGCTGGTGGTAGATCTCATATGCTTTTTTGCTGATCTCTTCATCACTCGGTGATAATTTACCTACTGTAACTTTTTTACTCTTTACTGTTTTAGCGGTCCCGAAACTCTTTTTTGGTTTGATGCCCGACATAGATTCTGAAGCTTTCATTTTTTCATTATTTTTGTAAAAAACCTGCTTTACATACATCAAATTTACATCAATTAATAATTCTTTTGGGCTTTTCTCCTCTCCAAATAAATCATTTCATCCCGGTAATCTGCAGCACGAAAGGTTGAAAAGCTGAAGAGTTTATGGGTTGACAGGTTTAGTTCGCGGGGCATGGAGTCCCGCACAGCGGGTGGGCAGGGAGCGAAGGACGCCGGGTATTCACTAACCTGTTACCGGTGGTTCTTTCTTCCTCCTCGCTGATCATATGCCCATGGCCGTTGCGGTGGCAGGACTGGGGGTGATACTCATGACCGGCCTCACCAGGGGGCTACCTTTGCCGCCAGTGCCACCCTGCCGAAGGGTCGGGGATCTTTAGCAAGTGTATCTTTGCCTCTCTGACAGTAACGGGAGCTTCACTTAGTATCCAGTAGATCACCCCGCTGGTGATTGCAGCAAAAAAGCACCACACCGATGTCAGATACTCTGCATAAAATACACCTGTGATGAGACATGACACCATCATGACAATACCCATCATTGACATTCTTCTGACGCCGGAGACAAAGAAGGGTGTCAGCGTGGCAATGAGATAAAGGCCGAATCCCGGTAGCGCCATCTTTTCCGGGAAATCACTTACGTACTTGATATGATGACTGCTGATCATAGGAGTGGCATTAAAAATCACCAGCCCGGCAGCATAATAGAGCGAGGCGAGCATTCCCCCTGCCAGCAGGAATTTGAGCATCCTTTTCTTCTTCTCCGACTCCTCCATACGGAGGACCGAGAAAGGTATCATCGTCGGCCATATCACTACCGCCGTGATTAGGAAGATCATCGACGGCAGCGTAAGTCCCGGCGGAAGTTGCGGCGACTGCAGTGAGAGCCATACGAATCCTTCGGATATCTGCTGAGCACCGAAGATTAAAGGAATTGATGCAAAAGGAAGCTGCGAACTCTTCGTGACTTTCCTTAGTGAGGCAACACCAATGGCGGTGATAATGACACCGCCGGCAAAACTTGCTTCAGCTGAAAAACACAATTTATCCTCCTTTCTCTTAAAATGACCCTGTTAAGATAATGCTTCAGATGGTTATACTCCAAATTTCTTTTTCAACAATAACATTGCGGCGACAGGAACAAAAGAACCTGTGAGTTTGTTAAATTTGAACAAATAATATGAAAACAATAAAATCATGAATACGAAAAGTGCAATTGTTGCCTTAATTCTGTCTGCGGCTGTCATGAATAGCCTGGCTGCACAGGATACTGTTGCCGCTGCGGGACCGGCTGACACGCTAGTAGTTCTGTGGTCAAGCGGCGACCCTGAGGTTGCCGAGAAAGCCTGCCTGATGTATACCAGTTATGCAAAAAGCCGCGGGTGGTTCAAGGAGGTGATCCTTCTGGCATGGGGTCCTTCGGAGCGACTGATGGCGGAAAATACCATGGTTAAGGAAAAGGTGGCGGCCATGCAAAAGGACGGTGTTATTGTCCAGGCATGCGTCGTCTAGCACGGAGCAGCGAGCGCGGAGCATTCGGTGGTCAAAAATTGGAAGCTATTTTATTTCCCCTCCTGAGCCAGGAGGGGTCTCAGATAGCCTACGCAAAAATAATATATAGCATATGCCAGTTATGAGAAGATCCGGTGAGGAGGATTAATATCTGCGGGGTTTCCTGCGGTGGTGAGGCTCCCAGCTGCGTTCAGACTCATGGTTGGTGCCGGTGAACTCATAGTTCTCCTCGGCGGCAACACGCACACCCTTGTAGGACTTGCCGTTAAGCTCCGCGACTATCATCTTTGCCATCTTGCTTTCCACCTCAACGGAGGAGGCTTTTTTGTGTATCTCAATGAGCCCTATCTCAACATTCTGTGCGCTGGGCACGCTGGCAACCATGTTAATGATCTCGCGCTTGGTGATCTTCTTTCCCTTGCCGATATTAATGACGATGCGGGCCATTGCCCTTCCCCTGCTGCGTTTGTCTGACTGTTCTGACCGGCCTTCGCCGTCATGCGGCTGTTTGGATCCTAACCTGTTGAGATCAGGCGCATTCTTGTAATACTTCAGGAAACGGCTGAACTCTAACGCCACGAACCTCTTTATTATCTCCTCCTTTGACAGGTCGCGAAGCATCTCGTAGGCTTTATCGATATAGAGGTCAATCTGTCCGTGGTCCACCTCTGCATTCTGCATTGTCTCTATCATGTTGAAGAGGCGGCGTTCGCATATCTCCTGTCCGCCCGGGACGGGCATCTGGACTATTGTCTTGCGCACTACCTTTTCTATCTGAGAGATGTACCCGCGCTCCTTCATGTTGATGATTGACACGGCCATACCATCTTTGCCGGCGCGGCCTGTGCGCCCTGAGCGGTGGGTATATACCTCATTGTCCTCAGGAAGGTTATAGTTTATCACATGCGTCAGGCTCTCCACATCGAGCCCGCGCGCTGCCACATCGGTAGCCACCAGCACAGATAGATTCCTGTCGCGGAACTTCTGCATCACATAATCGCGCTGCGACTGTGACAGGTCGCCATGCAGGGCTTCGGCATTATAACCGTCGCGCATGAGTGACGCCGCCACCTCCTTGGTCTCCTGTCGTGTGCGGCAGAAGACGATACCGTAAATGTCAGGATGATAATCGACGATGCGCTTGAGAGCATCATAACGGTCCCTGGAATGGACCATATGAAAGATATGGGTGACATTCTCTGCTCCTGCATTTTTCTGACCTATGGTGACCTCCCACGGATCACGCATATAGTTTTTTGCAATGGCAACTATGCCCGGTGACATTGTAGCCGAAAAGAGAAGCGTGTTCTTCTCTGACGGTGTCTCTGCAAGGATAGCGTCCACATCATCGCGGAAGCCCATCTTGAGCATCTCATCAGCTTCATCGAGCACCAGGGTGGAGACCCCTGAAAGGTCTATGCGTTTGCGACGTACAAGGTCGAATATGCGGCCCGGCGTGGCGACCACAACGTGTGCCCCGTGCTTCAGCGCCGATATCTGCTTTGAGATGTCGGCTCCGCCGTAGACAGCTACGATCCTCAGTCCGTCAATATATTTGCCATAGTTCTCAAGATCACGTGCGATCTGCATGCAGAGCTCGCGCGTTGGACTAAGGATAAGCATCTGGGGTATGATAGTCCCGGGCTTCAGCATCTGCAGTGCCGGGAGGCCGAAAGCGGCCGTCTTGCCCGTGCCCGTCTGTGCCAGGCCTATGAGATCACGTTTCTTTTCGAGAAGATAAGGAATGACTTTTTCCTGTATGGGAGTGGTGGTTTCAAAACCTAGTTCTTTTATCCCTTTAAGGATTTCGGGCGAAAGCCCCATTTTTTCAAATAACATAAATGATAATTTATTATGCCTCACTTGTGGTCCCTTTGGGTCACCGGCAAGCTCTTTTAAAAGGCCGCGCAAAAATAACCTTAATTATCGGAAATATTCTTGACCTGCATTCATTTTTACTGTAACTTTAGCTAAATATGGTAAATAAAGAGCATTAACCTATGAAGAAACTTGTTTTACTGCTTATCATTCTTCTGGTGCTGTGGATAGCCGGTGCATCTTACTGGTTTACCTGCAGGACCAGGTGCGACTGCCGTAACTCGCCCGCACCGTATGAGCTGTCAGGCGCACAGGACTCTGCCCTGACAGCCCTGAACGCTGCTGTGGAGGAGGCAAAAACCTTCCTCACCAGTGCCGGTACGCAGAGAGTTTATTTCGAGACCTCACGCGGATCTACTGAAGATGACCTCGTCCCTGACGGGTATCTCACCATGCTTAAACTCTACCTGGAAAATCATTCCGAAGCGACGGTGACCGTCACAGGTCATACCGACAACCAGGGACCAGCTGATTTTAACATGATGCTCAGTAACCTGAGGGCAAAATTTGTCATGACACATTTCATAATGGATGGCATCAAGCCGGAACAGATTGCGACATCAGGAAAAGGTGTCAGTGAGCCTGTAGGCGACAATTCGACCTCCGAGGGGAGAGAACAGAACAGAAGAACAGAAATTAATATTAAATTGTAAAAAGCTATGGCAGAACGATTTACTACCGACCTGGCATTTATAATCCTTGTGCTGCTTGTGGCAGCCCTACTGGGATTTCTAATCGGGTATTATGTCAGGAAATCAATGAAATGCAAGAAATGCACTGAGCTTGAGGAGGAGAATGGCTCCCTGAATCTTCAACTGACAAAGCTCACTGCAGAAAATGGTACTCTGAAAGGAGGAATTGAAAACCTGGAAACTGAAGTCTCAGCACTGAAGATGAAGATTGAAAAACTTGAGGCTGAAGCAAAGAAAGCTGTTAAACGTGCACCGGCGAGAAAGCCCAGGGTACCCACTGCCGGGAAAAAGATTGGTAACCGATGACCTGAAGGTTGTTAAGGGTATAAGGCCGAAGATATCAACGATCCTGAAAAGATACTGAACCTCACCAGGCTCTGCTGGCTCATGAGGGCCGGTGGGATGAGCTTAAAGAGTTGCAGGGAATACTGGTTGTATTAACACAATCCCGATGTATTAATACCGTTCCATTAAATAGTCATTAATAATGGATAACTTAATGAATTATACCCCTGTAAATCTCGGATATTATTGAATCAATCACCTAATAATCAAAACAATGGCGGGATTTGTTGATGAGTTCATGAAAAGCTATGGTCCTGAAGTGACCAAACAGATGTCTTCGAACTTTAATGTTGACCAGAATACAGTACAAAAGCTGCTTCCTGCGTTAGCTCCTCTGATCATTTCCGGGTTAAAAAAACAGAAAGATACGATGGGCGGCGATGACAGGGTGAATCACATCCTTAACAAGTACGGTGACTCTTCGGTGCTGAATAACATCAAGGATCTTATTTCATCAAAAGCGGCTGCTCCGGCAGCTGATGCCAACCTTGGCGGATTGCTGGGCAACAGTGGAGGTGTACAGGCTGCACAGACGCTGGCAAAAAGTCTCAACATAAACCCTTCTACAATAATGAAGATGATACCTGCACTGGCACCACTGCTCCTGGGAGCGTTATCAAAGAAACGTGACACTACCGGGGCCGGGATCTCAGGCATAGGATCTCTCCTTGATGCTGACGGTGACGGAAGCATACTTGATGATGTAGCGGGTTTCCTTATGAAGGGAGGCTCCGGCGTAAAGACAGGTAGTAAGGGTATTCTGGGTTCACTTCTCGGGGGTCTTATCCGCAAGAGGTAAGCCTGGCATATTGCACCCCTTCAGGGTTTTGACGTTTGCCTTGTGGAATGATCAATATTAATGTCACCTCTTCGGGGTTAGTCCCGAAGGGATGACATTATTTTAATAATACCGTCCCAGGTATTTACTCTCAACAATTAGCTTTTTTATCTCAGCAGGGATGATGACATCCTGCTTCCGGTAAATGACTTTTCCGCCTGGCTCTATGAGCATGGTATAGGGCAAGGCACCCTGCCATGACGGATCCACAGCTTCTATCAATTGATAGACGTCGTCATTATTGAAAATGTAATTCCTGTTTGAAGCCTCATGCTGTTTCAGTATTCTCAGGGCTTCATCCTTCCTCGCCTGTTTATCGGCACTGATTGTGATGAACTCAAAAGCACGGTTGCGGTACATGCGGTCAATAATCACCAGGTCAGGCATTTCGGAGAGGCAGGGTCCGCACCATGAAGCCCAGATATTAATAAGTCTCACCTTTTCGGTGTTATTCCTGATAAGCTCTCTAATGCCCTCTGAATCAATCTCCTCAAGAGAAACCGGCAGCTCAGCCCACTCTTTGTAGAGTTTTCTGGTGTACTCATCCTTCCATGACCATTTTACGGAACAGCCAAACACTTTTGTCACAGGCACAGCAACCGGCCGGCCCGACAGTAAAGCATCAACAGCGTTTCTAATGTCTTCCCCGTTTGCTGTACCCGGCTTTTCAGAACCGTCAATGCGTCCGGCGTATCTCACTATTCGCTCCCTGTCAAGTACAAAGCAGTGGGGTGTGGTAACCGGTCCGTAAGCCAGGGACGTCTTCTGGTCATCACCGTCATAGAGATAGGGAAAGGGAAAGTCTTTGTCCTTCGCTCTCTGTTTCATCTCTTCAAAGCTGTCGCCCATGTCAGAATAGCCAAGCTCAGAATAGTTAAGGGCAGTGACGGAGTTTGGTGATATCATCACTACTGCCACTCCCTTTGCTTTGTAGTCATTTGCCAGGGCAATGATGCGGTCTTCATAGGCCTGGGCAGTAGGACAGTGATTGCAGCTGAAAATGATGATCACTACCTTTGCCTCTTTAAAGCTCTTCAGGGTATAGGTCTTGCCATCAATCCCCGGAAGACTGAAATCAGGTGCAATGGTTCCCGGCACAATGGTTTCCGGCACAGGATGAGAGGTCTGGGATATGGCAGGCGTGGCAACGCCAAAGAATATTGCTGTCAGAAATAAAAGGTTATTTGCTTTCATGTTACTTGGGTCAGTTGTCTGTTGTCATGCGGTCTTAAGTCTTGCGGTCCGGGGTTTGGGGTCTGTTGTCATGCGGTCTTGAGTCTTGCGGTCCGGGGCCTGTTGTCTGATGAAAATTATTAATGGTCGATTCTTATGCTTAATGCAAACCTCATTATGCAAGATTCTTATTTATTAGTTCCTGATTTCTAATTCCTAATTCTTAATTCATTTAACCTGCCTTTTAGTTATTACTTCACCGTCTTATCCAGCGGGCGGCCCAGGGTCTCATAGAGCCCGCGTCTGCCTTCCTTGTCCTTTGTGAGGATGTCAGCGGCGTATTTTGCCACCTTTTCTGCCACCGCGCGGGGCACCACAACAACCCCGTCGCCGTCACCCACTACAACGTCACCCGGACACACAAGGACGCCGCCTATTGTAACGGGACGGTTTACAGACTCAAGCTCATTACGCCCGGGGCGTATGCCGCGCCCTTTATTTCTGAGATAGAGAGGAACACCTTCAAGCCCCACCTCGTCTGTGTCCCTTGCTCCCGCATCAGTCACAACACCCACAGCGCCAAGCCTGTACCAGTTGAGTATGTTATTGGAGCCGATTGAGCCTATGTCCCTGTCCTCAACATCATCAATGACAATGGCAGTGCCCGGCTTTATCAGAGGTGTGAAAGCTTCACTTGAGTAAGAGTTGTAGAAGTTACCCTCCCAAGCTGCAAAGTCTTCTCCCGGTGCAGGCAGGGCAGGTTTCTGCGTGGGCACATACCGGACAGTAACTGCAATGCCCCTGAAGATGTGGGTAAAGTCCTTGAGATCAACCCAGTCAGGATGTATTGCAGGATCAACAAGACCTGTGCCCGGCAGCCCCACCATGTCCAGGCCATCAGAAACATCAGCCACCCGAAGGTTTTTATAGAGATCCAGTATCCTGGCATCCTCTTCAGGAGTATAAGTTTTTGTATCAATGAAGTTCCTGCCCTTTTCCAGAACATCTCTTCCGTACTGCTGTGCTGTGGCATTAAGGGATGCGGCACCGCACAGGATTATGATCATAAAAATTTGTTTCTGCATGGTTTTCATCTGTTTTCTGTTAGCTGTAATCTTTTAACAGATACAAGTTATGAAAAAAGTCCAAGAAGAGGCCAGAACGGGTTGGCTTACGATGCCTGTTCTCTTCTCTTTTTAGGAAAAAAATGCTATATTTGTTATATCCGGGGAGAAAATAATGATAAAAACACCAGAAAAAAGAGGCAGGGGATGATTGTAAAGGATGACTTTTTATACAGGCCCAGAAACCATAAGGATATTGAATTGTGGAAAAATGTGATGGATGATCAGTGGAATGATCCGATGTGGCAGAAGGAGAATTCAATCCGCGATGTTGACCAGTTAAAACAGGTTATTAAACTCAACAGTTACCAGGAGGCGGAGATTAGGCGGACTATAATGACGCTCCGCAGCGAAGGCAAGGAGCCATTACGCATAACCCCTTATTATGCTTCACTTATGCAGGAGGACCCCTTCAATCCGGTCTTTTTCTCAGAGATATCGAAGAAACGTCTTGATCCTATATTCTGGCAGAGTGTACCCACGCCGGCCAACCTGATGTTTCCCGATGCAGGTGTTGAGGGTGCAATGAGCGAAGACTCGCGCAGCTATGGTGCCGTATATCAGCGTTATCCCAACAGGGTGGCCCTGTTCGTGGCGGAGAACACAAGCTGCGCCTCATACTGTGTTCACTGCCAGCGTGCCAAATCACTTGACGCCACAGCCGATGTCAACAGCACAGAGATAGACAAAGGGCTGTTTTACATAGGGAGAAACAGCAATATCAATGAGGTGCTTATCACCGGCGGTGATGCCCTGATGATAAGTGAGAAGAGGCTAAGGTATATCCTTGAGGAGCTGAGCCGTATTCCGCATCTCCGGGCTATAAGGATAGCTACGAGGGTCCCGGTGGTATTACCCATGGCGATCACTGACAGCCTGCTGGATATGATAAGGGTGGCAGCAAACAGGCACAATAAGAGTATTGACAAGTACGTCTACTTCATTACACATATAAACCATTTCCAGGAGCTGACAGATGATCTGGCAATGGCAGTGAAGAGGATCTCTTCCCACGGTTTTACGGTGCGCAACCAGACAGTATTGCTGAATCATATAAACGATGCCTACCGTATCCTGGCTGAGACCTTCAGGAGGATGTTCTGGGTGGGGGTTCATCCGTATTACCTGCTGCAGTGTCATAAGGAAAAGGGGATAGTGCATTTTATAACACCCATACAAGTGGGAAAGATCCTAATGAAGCACCTGCAGGGATGGATCAGTGGCATCACTGTCCCGCGCTATGCTGCAAACATTGAAGGCGGCGGCGGAAAAGTGCTGCTGATGCCCTCCGGCCATGATACTCTGAATGAGGATAAAAACATTGATGAGAAGATCTCTGAGAGCTCTGCCAGTGTTTTCACCTGGGACCACAAAAGGATCATAAAGTACGAGGCTCTGGGAAGAGCCACAAGAGATGAGTTTGACAATGCAGTGAAGATAATGGATGAATTCATCGGGAGGAAAGGTGTTTTCCTTCCCCGTATAATAATTGTGGATGAACACGGCAACCACCTGGAGACCACCAACAGGACCAGGCTGCCGGTGTTTGAGAGATCCAAGAAAAGCACCCTGCTCGGCTATGAACTGCACACTCATGACATGCCTCTCACCAACCCGTCAGAGATAGCTGATTTGCTTGACAGTGAATTCAGAAAGTCAAGGTTCAGCCGGAAATAAGAATAGCTTGTCAATCTCCGGGGGAGGTCAGCGGATTGTCAGCTGACATTTTTGAATACCTTCCTGAAATGGTAGCCGTAGATGGAATAGGTAACCGCAAGGGGGAAAGCCCTCGGCTTGTTGAAAATACTCCAGAGGACAAGTTTCCAGAAGTACCTCCTCTTGTTTTTCAGGATACCAAGGTAGAGTATTGATTTAAACAGAGCTGTCACTCTTGTGAATGAGAGGCGGTCTCTGAAACGAGGGTTATAATTCTTAAGGAACATCAGGACCCTTTTATAATATACTTTACTTGAATAAATTTCACTTATGATCTTCTGGTATCCGTTCATCAGTTCATCCATGTTCATTACCGGAACAAAATTGAGCGAATAGTTTGTATTGTCTCCGGTGAATTTATCAGTAAGTCTTCCCTCGGCGCTCATTCTCCGGTACAATTTAGAGAGGCGGGGTGCATTGAGAAGTCCTACCATCGCAGTTATTATCCCGCTTCTCCCGATGAAATCTATCTGGCGCTGAAAAATATTCGGGGGGTCATGATCAAACCCGACGATAAATCCTGCCATGACCTCCAATCCCCGCTGCTGAAGCGTCATTACGGAGTTTATCAGGTCACGGCCTTTATTCTGGTTCTTGTTACATTCCAACAGGCAACTCTCCTCAGGCGTCTCGATGCCTACGAAGACTTTGGTGAAACCTGCCCTGACCATCAAATCCATAAGCTCTTCATCATCTGAAAGGTCTATTGAGGCTTCAGTGAGGAAAGTAAAAGGATGGTTATTTGCCTCCGCCCAGTCAATCATTGCAGGAAGCAGTTCCTTTTTCAGTTTCTGTCTGTGACCGATAAAATTGTCATCGACAAAGAAAACGCTGCTCCTCCATCCTATCCTGACAAGCTGATCAAGCTCAGCCAGTATCTGCACCGGGGTTTTTGTCCTGACACGCCTTCCGAAAAGGGCTGTTATATCGCAGAACTCGCAGTCGAAGGGACAGCCTCGGGAATACTGTATGCCTGCCGTCATGTACTTACTGAGTTTCAGGAGCGAGTAGTCAGGCATGGGAGACTTTGTCATATCTGCAAAACCGTCAGTGCTGTATATTCTTTTTGGGGTCCCTTTCTCCAGGTCTGACAGGAAGAGCGGAAGGGTTATCTCAGCTTCATTAAGGACAAGGTGGTCTACACCCGGATACTGGCCGGGTTCTTCAGTAAAGAGAGACCCGCCGGCGACTACCGGTGTTCTGAGCCGGCTGCATAGTTCAAGGACCTGTTTTACAGAGGCTGACTGAACTGACATGGCGCTGATAAATACATAATCGGCCCAGGTGATATCCTCATCTTTTAGTTTTGAGACATTAAGGTCTGCCAGTTTCCTGTTCCAGTCACCGGGCAGCAGGGAAGAAACTGTAAGAATGCCTATGGGAATGTTTGCCACCTTCTTTGATACAAACTTCAGGGCATGGTTAAAACTCCAGTATGTGTCAGGGTATTGAGGATAAACCAGAAGTATATTCATTGCACCGGGGATAAAATTTTGGTAAAAGTATTCCAGGGGTCTGACCGGTGCAAAAAGAAGGGATTAACCGACAGGAAAAAAGCATGAATCATGCAAACAGGGGACAGATGTCAGGGACCATGGATGAATGGCATCCGTCCCGCAACCACTAAATGACCTCCTTAAGTTTCAGCAGGTACTGTCTTGATACAGGTATCTGTTCCTTGTAGCCCTTTATTGTAAGCCAATGGTTATTCAGTCCTCTGCTCAGTTTTTCGACAAAGAGCCTGTTGACTATGCATATACGGTGGCACCGTACAAAGTTTGCATAGTCTTTAAGCTGGAGCTCTATATTCTTTAATGTATTCCGGATGAGATTACGTTTAAAGGCTCCATCCTGCCTATAGACGATTTCGACATAGTTGTCAGCCGACTTAATAAAGGCTATTTCTGAAACAAGCAGTGTCAGTATCTCTGTATTGTTCTCAGAATTGAACTCAATGGTTTTATTGAGGATATCATCCTCGTATCTTTCTATCTGCTCCTCTATAGTCTTCTTATATGAAAGGAGCGACTCCACCTGTTGTTTCAATTCCCGGTTAGTTTCATACAGTCTTGCTGCTGCCGGAACAGCAAGGCAGATGATTACTATTTTGAAAATGATATAGAAGGTCATGGGTACATCTCCCACATATCTTAAATAGAAGACAGAGGCGACGGAGGCTAAGACAGTGAATAAAATCCCATTAATGTATACTGATACAGAGGTCTTATTGCCGGTGACCGGGCCAGGTTTCCTCCATGGAAGTATCAGCCAGACCAGGACCAACAGGAGAAAGACAATACCACTGAACCCTGCAACAAAGATGAGACTGTTATTAAGGTCAAACCTGTCAAGTGGAAACGGTTGAAAGAAGAGGATAAGCAGAAAAATTCCGGTACTGATACTCAGAAAAAGTTTCAGTTTCCCGTTAAATAATGAGGTCAGTCTGTTAGTTCCGCTATTCAAAGCCAACGAATTCAATAATTCAAATTTACGAAAATTCTGTATCATGAAGTTCCACTTCTTCCTTCCTCCTGAAGGTTTTATGCGAAAGAACCGGGGTGTATAAAATAAATATCCCCGGCAGGATATC
>DATKUS010000239.1:0-15508 GCA_035530535.1 Bacteroidales bacterium | reverse complement strand
AGAGTGACACCAGGATTCAGGGCTATTAACTTTTCGGCGGCTGTTGCTGCTTTGGGCAGTCCTATATCCTTTGTGTTGTAGAGCACCTGCCTCTGAAGGTTGCTGAGGTCAACAGTGTCAGAGTCAACTATTCCGATGGTGCCCACACCTGAAGCTGCAAGGTAAAGCAACACAGGTGACCCGAGACCCCCGGCGCCAATTACCAGAACGCGGGCTTCCTTAAGTTTTTTCTGCCCTGCTTCACCAACAGCAGGAATGATTAGCTGCCGATGGTATCTGTTTTTCTCATCTTTGGTCAACCCGGCCATTCAGGATTTTGTTTGCTTTTAATTAATCTGTCAATAACAAAGCTCCTCACACCAGACGGTCAATAACATTCCTGAGCTTTTGCTGTATCCCGGTTGCTGTGCTTCCCAGGGATTCATTCTTTACCGAGATCATAGATGCAATTGGATCAACCGCACTGACTTCAATCACACCCGGTTCCAGTTCATCAATAACTACATTACACGGCAGAAAAACGCCTATTTTATTCTCAACTTCCAATGCCTTATAGGCAAAATGAGGATTACAGGCACCAAGGATTTTATAATTTCTAAAATCAATGTTAATTTTCATTTTGAAGGCCTCTTTCAGATCTATTTCGGTTATTACGCCAAATCCTTCTGTCGAAAGCTCTGATTTAACCATCTCAGTTACCTCATCAAAACTTTTGCCTCTTACTGTTTTATTAAAATAGTAGCTCATAGTGCATAAAATTAGGGTATTAATTTAGATCCCGATCATATAATTATAAACCAGGGTCCCGCCGAAAAAACCCGTTATAATAACGAAAATTGCTCCGAGGCTGTATAGGGCGAAAGCGAACCACTTTAGCTGGGTATGCTCCTTTCCTTTGATTTTCATATAGATCCGAATGGCCGAAGCAGCAATTAATGTTACCAGGGTTATAAAAGCGAACAATTCATGTGTTTCCATAACCTCTCCGGCAGGTCCCTCAAGTTCTGAAGTGAATAAAGAGCCAGACGACCACGCCAGAAATGCCATAACAGTTCCCGTGATCAACATATAATAACCTGTTTTGGAAAGGCACTCTTCTTTTCTGAAGAATAGTGATGCAGTATCAGCGATAAATCCAAAAACAACCAGTGCAATTGGAAAATGCACAAGTATCGGGTGAATATGACTTGCAGAAATCATGTGTTTTACTTTTGGTCAGAGTACTAATTTACAAAAAAAACAACTGAGGATCAACAGAAGCCTGATGAAAACCGCATTAGAAGTAAATCTACGGTATGGTTTTTGTGTGATAAAATTGTCACTAAAACCAACCCAATCATGAAAAGCAGTATGATGAACCTGACCTTTATTATGATAGCAGGAATTTCCGGAGCGTTGATTTCATGTGAAAAGAAAAGTGATCCTCTGCCCGGAGACCCTGTGGTTATTAACCTGACACTGAAACAGAAAGAAGTAATAGAGGCTGCTAATAAATTTGCCTTTGACCTTTTTGTGCCGGTAATAACCGAGAAAAAAGGAGCGGAGAACATAATGATCTCGCCGTTCAGTGTAACAAGCGCTCTATCCATGACCCTTAATGGTGCGGCAGGTGAGACCTTTGAAGCCATGAAGCAGGCACTGCGTTATGACGGCAAAACAATTGAGGAGATCAATGAAACCTATCTGAAACTCATGAAGGATATGGTTCCGGTAGATCCGAGGGTCATAATGGAAATTGCCAACTCCGTATGGATTGAGAAGAGGCTTACAGTCAAACAGCCGTTTATTGATGCCTTGAAGACATGGTACCTTGCCGAGGCTAAAAATATTGATGTGACAGACCCGGGAGCCGTTGATATGGTTAACGGGTGGATTGAGGACAAGACTCATGATAAAATTCAGGATATGCTTGATGCTCTTAGCCCTGATCTGGCCATGCTTCTTATAAATGCTGTCTACTTCAACGGCAAATGGAGATACCAGTTCGACGTGGATGATACAGAGGAGAAAACTTTTTATGTGACCCCTGATTCACCTGTCCAGGTGCCGATGATGTTTCAGAATGAGAACTTTGCTATCACTCATTCACAGAATGCCACGCTCATTGAGTTACCTTACGGCCAGGGCAACTATTCTATGGTAGTGATGCTGCCTGATGAGGGTGTCTCTACCGCCGAGGCAGCTGCCATACTCACATCAGCAAACTGGACTCTATGGATGACAAGCCTGTCTCATGGCACTACTGAGGTTGACCTCAGTCTGCCGCGGTTTAAATATGAATATAAGCGGGAGCTTAAAGATGACCTTGCCGCTCTTGGCATGGGCATAGCTTTTACGCCATCAGCCGACTTCAGTAATATTAGCGATCAGGGGCTGATGATATCAAGGGTTTTACATCAGACTTTTATTGAAACCGATGAAGAGGGTACAGAGGCTGCAGCAGCAACAATAGTTGAGATGGGATTCACTTCTATGCCAATGGTCACCACAATAAATGTCAACCGTCCGTTCCTCTATTTCATAAGAGAGACAACTACCGGTACGATAGTGTTCATGGGGCAGGTGGCTGATCCCCGGTAATTTAAGAATTGCGATTTGCGATTTACGAATTTCTAATTTCGAATGAAGGATAGTCAATGATTACTCCGTCGTTTGATGGAGCCATTTTCTTTATTTACTTCCCATATATTCTTTTGCAAGAGACTGGAACACTTCTTTAACAGAAAAAATACCAGTTGCCCTGAATGCATTGGCCCCTGCAAAAGCATAGCCGTTTTCAAAATTTCCCTTTAAGGCATTGACAAGAGCAACGATAATACAATAAGGACTCTTGGAAATATCGCATGTCTTGATGCATTTGAACGGGCATTTCTTAGGTTGCTTCTTCCCAGCCTTTACTTTTTCGATAAAACTACTGAGAATGGCGCGCCCCGGCATCCCTACAGGACTTTTGATAATTTCAATATCGCGTTCTTCAGCATCAATGTAAGTTTGTTTGAAGGCTGCTGAGGCGTCACATTCATTTGTGGTGACAAACCTTGTACCCATCTGAACTCCTGATGCTCCCAGTTCCAGAATGTCATGAATATCCTGTCCGGTATAAATGCCGCCAGCAGCAATGAGAGGAATGGCCTGATGGTATTTCTCTTCAAATATTTTTAGCTCACTTACAATTTCAGGCACCAGCTTTTCGAGCCTGTAGTCGTTGTCAGTGATCTGCTCTTCCTTGAATCCCAGGTGACCTCCGGCCTTAGGACCTTCAACAATAACAGCATCGGGAAGGTAATCATAGTTGGACTTCCATTTCTCGCATATTATTTTTGCAGCCCTTGCTGATGATACAATTGGGACAAGTTTTGTACTGTTTTCTTTCTTAAGGAATGATGGCATATCAAGCGGGAGACCGGCTCCGGCAATCAGTATATCAACCTTTTCAGCAATAGCTGTTTTTACCATATCGGTAAAATTGGTCATAGCCACCATCACATTAACTCCAATCACACCCCTGGTTTTTTCCCTCGCCTTGCGTATCTCCTCTTTTAGCCCTATAATACTTGCTTCAAGATAATTTTTCGAAAAGTCTTTGTACAAAAGCCCAAGGCCCGCACTTGAAATGACTCCCACTCCACCTTCATTGGCAACAGCAGCTGCCAGTCCTGACAGTGAAATTCCTACACCCATCCCACCCTGTATGACCGGAACAGCAATCACAAGGTTCCCGATTTTCAATGATTTCACGATTTATGTTTTTGATAAGGAGGCAAATGTATCTTTTAATTGACATGATTAACTGATAAACCGACAAATAACATAAATTTAAGAGCCTGTTTAACTTTATTTAAGTATGACAGGAATTTCAAGGCTGAATTTCAGCACCCGGGTTACAGTGCTCAATCAAGATAAGTACCAGTCTTTTCAAGTTGCTGCCTGATAAGTGCAAATAGCTCAGGGGTATTCCTTTGTTCAGAAAGCTCAGGCAGGTTATCAGGATCGAAGAATCGTGCTTCCTCGGTCTCGTCGCTGCCGCGCAGCTCACCGCCGATAAGGTCGCAAAGGATGATAAACTTGTAATAATGAAACTCCAGGGGCGGGAAGTTATGTCTGTCGGTATCGACAACGGCCAGGAGACGGTTTACCTTAACTTCGAGTCCTGTCTCTTCGGCCACCTCTTTTACCGCCACTTCTGCCGGTGAGTAATTGATATCTGCGAACCCTCCCGGCAACGACCATCTGCCATCTGACCGTTCCCTGACAAGAAGTATCTTGTTGTCTTTAAGCACCACGGCCCTGATATCTGTTTTCGGGGTCTGAAATCCGGTGTCTCCTGTGAAGAGGTTGCGTATTTTTTCCGGTTCAGCATCAGAAATCAATGCTGCCAGTTGCACACTTAACTCACGGAGCTCCTTATAACGCTGACGGTCAAATCCGTTTTCAGAATAATGGATCCCTGTCTGAGCTATTGCCTGCAATCTGCGGATGATCTTTAAAATCTCTTTTTCCAACACTTCCTTAATACACCGCAAATATTGGGAATATATTCCGTAAAATCCTTTTCTTTACTTAAATGAAACTATTTTTTCATGCCTGAAATGTCTTTGACATATATGGATTTTCTTGTAAGCGGCATGTTGGCTACGATCATGTTCGGGATTGGCTTGTCTATTAATCTTAACGACCTTAAACAGATATATATTTATCCCAAACCGTTTTTTTACGGTCTTTTTGCCCAGATGGTAATGCTGCCGTTGATAGCTTTCCTGATAACGTATTTCACGGATCTTCCGCCGGCCATCAAAGTGGGGTTCATCATTCTTGCTGCATGCCCGGGAGGGACTACTTCTGGATTTATCAATGTTCTTTTTCGTGGCAACGTTGCTTTGTCAGTGGCTCTTACCACTATTAACAGCATCCTTACCCTTTTTACAATACCGTTGCTTGTGAACATCGCGCTTGCAGTATATCTCGGCAGGCATTCTGCCTTCGAGCTTCCCTTCATGGAGTCGTTCCTGCAGATTTTCTTTGTCACTCTCTTTCCTGCTGCTGCCGGGGTTTTTGTTCGGTTCAGATGGGAATGGTTTGCTGAAAAGATTCAGAAGCCAGTCAGGACGGCTATGATCATTCTCTTTGCGTTGGTCTATACTCTGATAGCATTTGCTGATGAGTCGAGTGGTGGATCAGGAATAAAGGTAAAGGAGGTCTTGCAGATCCTTCCCTATGCATTGGTTGTCAATGTTACCGGGTTTGCTGCCGGTTTACTGATGGGTGTTCTGGGACGTACTGGCATTCGATCAGGATTCACCATAGGAGTAGAGGTTGCCCTTCAGAACACCACCCTGGCCCTGCTTGTAGCCGGAACCCTGATCCAGAGCAATGATATGGTCAAGCCGGCACTGGTCTATGCCCTGTTCTCATTCTGGACGGCATTGTTCTTCGGACTGATTGTCAAGAAATACAATAAATCAACCCTGTTCGGGGAATTCAGGTAATGGAATAAGTATACGGTATTCAGTAAACAGTATTCGGTAAAATTTAACTGATTACTGATTACCAATTACTGAGTACAACTTGTTCTGTGTCATGTGCTACTCAACAACGATCTCGTCGCAAAATAACCAGTCTTTTGTCCGGCAGCGGGGGTGCCACAAAGGACCTGACAGGCGTTACGGTGTCAGTCTATTCACTGGATGAAGCGGCCATTTCGACCCTGTAAGAACCCTTTGAATAACTCACTCCCATTGCATCAAAATGTTCCATCATTTTCAACAGCCGGGTACTGAACCCTTCCCAGCTCCGGTTCTCAGGCGCTGACCAGACCACCTCCGAAAGCGCTGTCAGACGCGGCAGGATCATATATTCGGCTGTTTTGCTGTCTGTAACATATTCAGTCCAGAGACATCCCTGGGCGCCGATTATATATTTTGCCTCCTCCGGGGTCAGCTCTGCAGGTACAGGCTCAAATGAATATACCTTTTTCAGTGTTAAAAGACCCCTGTATGAGGGAGGCTCGGTAGAAGGATCACCCTGGTAAATATTAAAGTAACAATGTGATACTGGTGTCATCACAGCATTATGTCCTGTCTTAGCGGCAGCAACACCACCTTCGAAGCCCTGCCATGACATCACCGCAGCTCCTGGGGCAAGGCCGCCCTCCAGTATCTCATCCCAACCGATCAGATGACGTCCATTTGAACTGATGAATGCTTCTATACGCCTGATGAAATAGCTCTGCAGCTCAGCCTCGTCTTTCAGTCCCTCTTTACGGATACGGGCCTGACAGAGGGGGCACTTCTTCCATTCAGTCTTGTCTGCTTCATCACCTCCTATATGAATGTAAGGAGAGGGGAAGAGTTCCATCACTTCAGTAAGCACATCTTCAAGAAAAGAAAAGGTTTCTTCTTTACCTGCACAGTAAATGTCAGTGATGGGCCATACTCCCCCCGGGGGTACCGTGAATGGCCCGCCGGTGCATGAATATTCAGGATATGCTGCCATGGCGGAGCCCACATGTGCCGGCATCTCAATCTCCGGTACAACATTTATATGGCGTTCAGCGGCATAGGCTACCACCTCTTTAATCTCTTCCTGGGTATAAAATCCACCGTAAGTTGCTTTTTCGCCTGGCTGTTGAGGCATCCGTGAGTTCCATGGTTTATCTTCGCGGTCAACGCGCCATGCACCCACTTCTGTCAGGTGCGGGTATTTCTTTATCTCGATACGCCATCCCTGGTCGTCAACCAGGTGCCAGTGAAAAACATTCATCTTATGCATTGCCAGCAGATCGATATATCTCTTTATAAAAGCGACATCAAAGAAATGGCGGCTCACATCGAGATGCATGCCTCTCCATGCAAAGCGGGGGTAGTCTGTTACTGTCACACAGGGTATTGACCATTTAGTCCCTTTAACTGCCGATGAATTTTCGATGGCTGCCGGCAGCAACTGCCTGACTGTCTGCACACCCCTTGAAAGCCCTGCAGGTGTACAAGCGGTAAGGGTCACTTTCTTCTTTTCAACATTCAGGCGATATTCTTCAGGTTGCCATGCAAGGGTTGTGTCAATGACAAGGTTTATGTCGCCATTGGTCCCTTCTTCAGTTACCAGGCTGAATCCGGTGGCTGGCCGCAGCATCCCGGCAAGGTATTCAGCCACACCGGCAGAATAATCACTCCCCGTAAAGTTTATTGATGCTGAAGGTTTCAGGGTGAAGGTGCCTTTGTCCACTGTCATCTGGACCGGTTGAGGGATAACTGAAGGTGCTGACACCTGTTTTTCATTACAGGATGAGGCAAGGAGGACAATTAATAAGATTGCCGGAAGAACTTTTATTTTCATATTAATTACTGTTTAATACTTCTATATCAAATATTTCATGCCTGTCTAACTGCAGCCAGTATTTTATGGTATTTTTGCGCACCAGTTCCCAGTAAATGTCGCTGTCGAGACCGTAAACAAAATTTATCTCCTTCAGCTCAGATGAGAGCCTGTCAGCCAGCTCTTTCTTAAGGGTAATCCGTAAGGTTGTTCCTTTATGTGTGAAGTCAGCTGCCGGAAAGAACGGCGCATCAGTGCTGACAGTCAGCAGTCCGTGTCCAGGGGTGGCGCCGGTGCTGACCTGTATGCCGTCATTCATGCAGCTTAGCGGAGGCATGCTGCCGGCATGAGAGGAGACAGTCATCTCATCAACTCCCGTACAGAAATATTCCCGTGCACGGATGCCCATCTTGACACCGATGATGGCAAAGACGCCGAGATGCCTGTGCAGCTCATTGGCAATAACGCCGGAAGCCCACTCATCTTCACCGTACTTATTGCGAATCTCCATGACGAAAGGTTGAATGTCAGTCATATAAAATGAAGTATCGGCAGGGATGACTTTTACTACCTGCATCCTGACGACTGTCTCTCCCTTAAGAATCCGTACCGTTGCCTTCCGCAGCGCATTTACATCATCGGGGGTATAAAACTTATTCTTCTGTTCAATGCCGCTGTCTTTGAACAACATTGGGTAATGAAGCAGCAGGGGCACCATTTCATCATAAGCCGTAAAGACGAAGTTGTGGGATGCATTGGTTTTCAATATTGAAACTACCTGAGAGCTGTAGGGCGTATGAGTGTTTTCGAGATCTGTTATTAGTTCCGTGTCATAGAACGAAGATCCGCCTGGTCCGGTCACAAGAACCGGCATAGATGATGCAAGGACCTTTTCAGCAGCCTCCGGAGCGGTTATGTAATTAAACCCCTCTCTCCCCGGGAGGCCATCATTACTCCAGATAATCTGCTTTACTTTTTCGCCGAAAGAAGGGATACTCTCCATGGCTTTAGCTGCTGTCTGCAGCGAACCCATGGCAATGAAAGTAACAGGGGTATTCTCTCCTGAAAGAGTCTTGCCGATGAGCGTTAAGGACTGGTCTCCTGATGCCACTGGCAATCCTTCATGCCACAGCCCATTGACCATACTCCTGACTTTTTCATAGGCTATGGTCTCTTCGTGAAAGCCTTTTGAGACGGTGATTGCAAGTACCCTCACATCCGGCGATGCCAGTAACATGCAAATCGCCTTCTGGTCATCCAGTCCGCCGTCAGTGTCGACGATCACGTAGTGCCGCGGCTTCCATGGATGTGCAGAAACCGCTATGGCTGAGAGAATAAGCGAAAGTATAAGTATTCCCTTTTTCATTTTTCTCATTTTCTCAAAAATAGCAATTAAACCGTTTTCAGTGACAATTATTGCCGTATATAGCCGTAAAGTATCTCAATATCATACTCATCTTTTTGTTTTTTTCTATCTTGACCTCCCTAAACTATTAATGGTGAAGAGGCGCATCCTGCTGTGGTTTATTACGGGATTTGTTATAGGGATCATCTTTTTCCTTGGCTTTGACAGGGCCGTGGAGGCTACCTCGACCAATGATTTCTGTGCCTCCTGCCATGTGCATCCTCAGGCAACAACAAGCTGGAAGCAGGGAGTACATTATGCCACACAGTCAGGCTACCGGGTTTCATGCGCTGAGTGTCACCTGCCCCCAAAAGGTGAAGGTTATCTTGTGGAAAAGACGAAGACAGGATTGCGTGATCTGTGGAGCTACTGGACAAAAGACTCTGCAGATTTCGACTGGGAAGCAGCGTCAACCCCTGAAAGGGCTTCGAAGCATGTTTATAACTCCACCTGCATCAAGTGTCACGAAAACCTTTTCCCGGCGAAGCTGACGCGTGAGGGATCAGATGCTCACCTCTACTATAATAAAATGACCGAAAAAGGGGAGGAGCTACAGTGTATCATCTGTCACCTAAATTCGGGACACTATATTAAAGATTACACCCATGGCAGCAATAAAAGCTTTGGATTAACCGGCGGCAAATCGGATACTCTCTTTACCGCACCCGCCACTGTCGCCTCATTCACCTCCTTTACTGAGCAGGTACCGGGTTCGGGGGTCACTTTCAGGATGATAGCCGTGCCGGGAGGTAAATGCATGATGGGCAGTCCTGAGACTGAACCGTTGCGCAAAGCTGATGAAACACAGCGTGAGATGGCGGTGGATTCATTCTTCATTGCGGAGACGGAGGTGACCTGGAATGAATATATGGAGTTCTACCGTAAGACAGCTGCAGAAGGCCGTTCCACTGATACTGAGGGTGCGCGGGTGAATAAGACCGGTGTTGATGCCGTCAGCGGCGCCACTCCTCCCTACGGCAAGCCTGACCAGAACTGGGGAATGGGTAAGAGACCGGCCATCTCCATGAGCTATCATGCTGCCGAAACATACTGCGGCTGGCTCTCCTCAGTGACAGGGAAAAAGTACCGCCTGCCCACCGAGGCAGAATGGGAGTATGCCTGCAGGGCAGGTACAGAGACGCCGTATTTCTTTGCAGGTGATCCAAAAGAGTTCACAAAAAAAGGACTTTTTAAGAGCAGACCTGATACGGCCCTCATCAATACGTATATTATCTACCGGGGAAACAGCCTCTCCAAAACCCAGGAACCGTCAACGGTGAAAGCTAATCCGTGGGGCATCAGGAACATGTCTGGCAATGTGGCTGAATTTACTGCTGATATCTACGAGGGTACAGATGAACATGTCATCAGGGGCGGTTCATACCGCGATGATGCCGCCGGAGTAAGAAGCGCATCGCGTGACCGCACACGCACTGACGATTGGCTAAAGACTGACCCTCAGATGCCGAAAAGCATTTGGTGGTACTCTGATTGCTTTTATGTCGGGTTTAGAGTAGTTATGAGTTGGGAGTGAGCTAAAGTGAGCTAGAGATAAAAGGGTGAAGGGTTTAATTAAGATAATATTTCCCCCTGAGCCAGGAGGGGTGTCCCGATGAAATCGGGACGGGGTGGTCTGATTTTGACAGAAGTCAGACACCAGATAACATTAAAATATTAACTTTAAAGAACATATAACCAAATCATGAAAAACTCCGGTATATCAAGAAGAAATTTCCTGAGCAAGGCAGCTGTAGCAGGTGCCGCAGGAATCATTGTCCCGACAATCATCACATCATGTTCACCTAAAAACCGCAAAGAGGTGGTTCTGCCTGTTATGCTTGACAAGGCTCCTGACGGTCCGCTGTTAAAGGCTGGCCTCATAGGATGCGGCGGCAGAGGCACAGGCGCTGCATTGAATTTCCTCCACTCAGGACCAAGCCTGACAATCTCAGCTCTTGGCGATGTATTCCCTGACAGAATTGCATCATGCCGTGAACGCCTGACAAAAGACGGGGTGGAAGTCGCCGATGAGAATTGCTTTGTCAGTTTTGACGCTTACCAGAAGGTAATTGATTCGGGTGTGGATATAGTCCTCCTGGCTACACCTCCTGTATTCCGTCCAATACATTTTGAAGCTGCTGTCAGCGCCGGGAAACACGTGTTCATAGAAAAACCGGTGGCTGTAGACCCTGTGGGCGCCAGGCAGATAATGGCCACAGGACTGAAAGCCAAGGGAATGGAACTGTCAGTGGTCACAGGAACGCAGCGTCATCACCAGCACGACTATGTGGCAAACTGGGCTAAGGTGCAGGAGGGTATGATAGGTGATATTGTAGCAGCAAATTGCTACTGGAACCAGGGCCAGCTGTGGTACCGTAATCCCGATCCGTCATGGAGCGAGATGGAGTACATGATACGCGACTGGGTAAACTGGGCCTGGCTTTCCGGTGACCATATCGTTGAACAGCATGTCCATAATATAGATGTTATTAACTGGTTCACGGGTAAAAAGCCTGAATCGGCTGTGTCTTTTGGCGCCCGTCACCGTCGCGTCACCGGCGATCAGTATGACATGTTCAGCACTGATTTTATCTATGAAGGCGGGATACATGTACACAGCATGTGCCGCCAGATAAACGGTACTGAGGGCAATGTTTCAGAGTGGGTGCAGGGAACAAATGGCAGCAGCAACTGTCAGAACGCCATATGGGACAAGGCAGGTGAAAAGATATGGAGCTTCGAGGGCTACAAGCTTGACGACCAGGGTAAAATGACAGACCAGCTTCCGATAAGCCCCTATGATCAGGAACATACTGATTTTGTCACTTCCATACGCACAGGGAAACCCCTTAATGAGGCGGAGGCTGTTGCAACATCCACCCTGGCTGGCATCATGGGCCGCATGTCAGCATATACCGGCAAGAAGGTGACATGGGATGAGGTGATGAACTCAGAGCTTAAACTCGGTCCTGATGTTTATGTAATGGGTCCGGTTGATATACTTAAAACTGTGCCTGTGCCTGGTGAATAAAACTTAAAATGGAAAATTATGGATAAGAAGAGATCGCGCAGAAGTTTTCTTACTGCTGCTGCAGCTACCGGAGCAGCGCTGTTCACGGCGCCTGCACTTCTGACAGGAACCGACAGAAACACCCTTACGGTTTCAGATGCTGATAAGCCTTTCAGACTTATGTTTGCGCCTTCGCCAGGGATGTTCCGCGGTCTTTGCGGCAGTGATGACCCGGTGGATAACATTAAATTCATACATGACAAGGGCTTCACTGCTCTCTTCGACAACGGTCTCCCGGGCCGTCCCGTTGCTGAGCAGGAAAGGATTGCTGCAGAAGTTCAGAGACTTGGAATGTCAATGGGCCCCTGGGTACTTTATGCAGATTTCTCCAAGACCTCTTTCGTTCTGGATAAGCAGGAGGTACGCGATTTTCTTAAGACAAAGATGCAGGAGGGCATTGAGGTTGCCAGGCGTACCGGCTTCAAAATGGCCCTGGTTGTTCCGGGAAGGTATGATGAGCGTTTGCATCCCGACTACCAGCGGGCGAATGTCATTGACAACCTGAAGTATTGCGCGGAGATTATGGAGCCCGAAGGGATAACACTGGTGATAGAGCCACTGAACACCCTGCATGATCACCCGGGACTCTGGCTGACCCGGATGCCCCAGGCATTCCAGGTATGCGATGCGGTTAACAGCCCTTCAGTCAGGATAGTCGATGATCTTTATCACCAGCAGATAACCGAGGGCAACCTGATACCGAACATCGAAGCGTGTTGGGATCAGATAGCGGCATTCCATGTTGGAGACAACCCGGGTCGCAATGAACCCACCACCGGCGAAATCAATTACAGGAATATCTTTAAATACCTCCGCTCACGTGATTATGAGGGAGTTATATGTATGGAACACGGACACAGCATCCAGGGAAAGGAGGGAGAGAAGAGGGTGATCGAGGCTTACAGGGAGTGTGACCCGTATTAGGGAGTGCACTAGAGTGCACTAGAGTGCCTAAAGTGAGCTAGAGTTGAAGGGTTGAAAGTGTCAATTAATTAAAACAAAAAGAATGTTCAAAAGGAAAATTATTTATTTGATAGTGGCTGCCAAGATACTGGTGGTCACGGTTCTGCTGACCGATTCAGGTTGCAAGAGGGAGAAAGAGGATAAGGATGCATTCTCTGTGGCGTTTATGACTGATATCCATCTTCAGCCTGAAAGAAATGCCGTTGAGGGATTCACTCAGGCACTTGATACTGCCAACAAACTGAAACCCGATTTCATCCTCACTGGTGGTGATCTGATCATGGACGCCCTCGGCCAGAGATACGGCCGTGCCGACTCACTTTACAATCTCTATCAGGAAGTTGTCAAGAAGGCCGGGATGCCTGTCCACAACACCATGGGAAACCATGAGATATACGGCATTTACCGGAAAAGTGGCGCAGACCCTGCAAATCCTGAATACGGCGAGAAGATGTTTGAAAAGAGAATCGGGCCGTTGTACTACTCTTTTTTGCATAAGGGATGGAAGTTCATGGTTATCAACTCTATAGAAGACACGGGCAAAGACAGTTACGTTGGCTTGGTTGACTCTGTGCAGATTGACTGGATAAAGGAAGAGTTGAAAAATACGGCCCCTGAAACACCCATTGTCATCAGTACTCATATTCCGTTCGTATCTGCAATGACCCAGGTGCTCGGCGGTTCGACGCTTCCGAATGACTCATCACTGGTGGTCTATAATTCCAAACAGGTCATTGACCTGTTCAAAGGCCACAATCTCAAGCTGGTGCTTCAGGGGCACCTGCACGTACTGGAAGAGATCAATATTAACGGTGTGCAGTACATCACCTCCGGGGCTGTCTGCGGTGCATGGTGGAACGGTCCTTACCAGTGGTCCGAAGAAGGATTTATGTATCTCACTTTCGGTAAAAGCGATTTCACCTGGCGGTATGTTGACTATAGCTGGGAAGTGAACTAAGATACTGCAACTATCCATAAGGCATTTGACAATAAGCGAAGTCACCATCAGCGAGAAGTGGATAAAAGCATCCATTATTGGTACTATATGGGCCGCTGCGGAGATAGTACTCGGTAGTTTTTTACATAATCTCCGCGTCCCCTTTAGCGGTAATATCCTGACGGCGATAGGCCTTGTGATACTAATCTCTGTAAGTCATATCTGGCGCGAGAAGGGACTCTTCTGGCGGGCAGGACTGATTTGCGCCATGATGAAGACATTGTCTCCCAGTGCAATCATCTTCGGGCCTATGATAGCCATTATCAGCGAGTCACTGCTGCTCGAGGCTGCTGTAAGGCTTTTCGGCAGAACGATCTTTGCATTTGTCATCGGGTCAATGCTTGCCATGTCATGGAATCTCTTCCAGAAGATCTTCAACCTGATCATCTTCTATGGAAATAACATTGTAGATCTATATTCGAATCTGTCAGGGTACGCAGCCAGAGAACTTAACCTGAAGTTTGACTCATTCTGGGCTCCGCTGATAATACTTCTGGTACTTTATGCACTTTTCGGCGCAGCAACATCTGTCGTTGGTATCAAAACGGGACGTAAAATCGCTTCACAGCCACTTGTGGCAGCAGAACCGGAATCCCGTGGTACTCCCCCGTCCGGCCCCCGCCCGGGCAAAGCCTTTAGCTACTCCATTACCTGGCTCGTGGCTGATATCATACTTATTGCAGGGCTTCTTATGGTTGTGAGTTATGCCACATGGATTTACTGGACCATCACGGTTATACCTGTCATAACCATTTTCTCAGTCCGGTATAAGCGTGCCATGAGAAAGCTGTCCAAGCCCCGTTTCTGGATATTGTTCGTCATTATTACAATGTTGTCAGCACTGGCATTCACTGTTTTTCAGTCTGGCGGAAACAGTCTGGCTGACGGATTGCTCATAGGAATCCAGATGAACTTCCGTGCAGTGATAATTGTTGTCGGATTCTCTGCCCTCGGCACTGAGTTGTATAACCCTAAGATCCGCAGCCTGTTTAAGAGAACACATTTAAAACAGTTGCCCCTGGCGCTGGAGCTGTCAGCTGCCTCTCTCCCCACAATGATAGCGGAGATGCCTGACTTCCGTACGGTCATCAAGGATCCGGCATCAATCCTTAGCCGCATGATTGCACGTGTGGAGAGAAGACTAAGTGAGGCCAGAGCCTCGCAGGGACGCACTAAACAGCTATTTATTCTAACAGGTGCGATAGGCGAAGGGAAAACGATATTTTTGCAAAAGCTTACTGAGTTACTGAAGACGAAAGGCGTCATGGTGGGCGGTATCATGGCTCCCCGGACAACCAATGGCGATACAACAACAGGATACGATATCATTGACCTCGGGTCAGGAAAGAGAGAACCATTTATGAAGCATATTATGACGGAAGAGAAGAAGGGGGTGGATCGGTTTACGATATGTGAGGAGGGACTACAGGCAGGTCTGGATGCCCTGGATCCTGACAGGAACAGGGATAAAAGGCTGATAATAATTGATGAGGCAGGCCCTCTCGAACTCAGAGGCTGCGGCTGGGCCGGAAGGATAAGCGAGCTGCTTTACAGCAATGACCAATGTTTGCTGATTGTTGTCAGGAAAAGTCTTGTTGAAGAGGTTATCCGGAAATGGAATCTCAAAGAGTGTAAAGTAATAAGTGTTTCTGACCCTTTTAAGGCGGAGAGCGTAATATTGGAATATTTATTTTCGAATTAATTGAAGCGGAGCTTAGCCATTAACAACCCGGCCTCCATGTGTGCCGCCACCGGGACCGAG
>DATKUS010000238.1:0-30025 GCA_035530535.1 Bacteroidales bacterium | reverse complement strand
TAAATATCTTTAATAATCTATGAATCAGAGGCCCAAAGCTCTGCATACGCTGATTCAGTTCTGATTTGGGGCAACGGTAAACCACAAAGTACATGATTACGAAAGAGATTATGCCAGACTCCGGGATCGCTAAACTTCTTTCTGGATTTTTCATTCAGAAGATCTTTTGGGTTGCTGAACATATTGAACTGAACCGAATCGTCTGTTTTTTTGAACATCTTCAATTACATTTACTATTGAAAACAAGATATTAAAAAATCATCGAAACAATTCATATATAATTGATTATTAATTAAATATATAAATAAAGTTATTAACAAGCTAATTTAAATATGCCCATTCTGACTTTTCGGAGTGGACTCAAAAGTTGAAAAGTTGAGGAGTTTTTTAAATATTGTCCCGTAGTCCTGAGGTCTGAAGGTCTGAGGGTCTGAGGTCTGAGGGTCTGAGGTCTGAAGGTCTGAGGGTCTGAAGGTCTGAGGTTTACCTGATTACCTCTCCTGCCCAGAGCTGATCAAGGAAGTGCCTCCACGGCATTATCATTATACCTCCAACTTTACGTGGAGCAGGATCATTGGACACAAGAATCAGCTTTTTGACTTTGTACTCTTCAGCGAAACTCTTCAGGCCACGCAGGTGCCGCGGGTTGGCTATTTCAGTTGATTTTACCTCTATGGCCACTTCGTGGTCGCCAAGAATAAAATCGACTTCAATCTGTGAAACAGTGCGCCAGTAGCTGACCGGATATCCAAGATCAGAATAATGACTGTGAGAGAATATCTCATGGTAAATAAAATGCTCGAATGCATGACCAAATGTTGCACTACCATGAACTATCCTGCCCCTTTTAAGAAGATATCCGGCAATGCCAACATCAAAATAATAGAACTTGGGAGAGAGAATAACCCTCCGTTTTGGATTCTTCTGATAAGAAGGAAGAAATCGCCCGATAAGTGTGTCTTCAAGGATCTGAAAATACTCTTTTATGGTCGGACCGCTTACACCGCATTCAGTAGCAATATTTGAATAGTTAACGATCTCTCCGTTTGAAAATGCAGCAACTTCAAGAAACCTCGAGAAAGAACTAATATTCCTGATCTTTGCTTCAGCCAGAATCTCATCACGAAGATAACCTCCGATATATGCAGAAAGGAGCTTCTCAGGCCTCTTTGCCATGTATATGCGCGGTAAAAGTCCGCTATTTAATGCTTTTACCAGATCAAAGTCGGGTATCTCTTTGTATATTAGTGGATAGAGTTCATATCTTACGGCTCTGCCACCCAGTAGATTACCTCCGGATCTCATAATGTTACGCGGACTTGATCCGCTAAGGATAAACTGCCTGTTCCTGTTAACAATCATCCACTGTATATCATTCAACAGTTGTGGCAGCCGTTGAATTTCATCAACTATGACAGGGTGGGGAGAAGCGGTTGCTTCAAGTAATTCGCGTAAAAGTGAAGGATTACGAAGGAACCGGTCATATTCATTTGCAAGGAGGAGATCAAAATACGGTGCATCATTATATAATGCCTTGAGAAGAGTACTCTTGCCCGTCTGTCGCGCCCCCCAGAGAAACGCACTTTCTCTTCCCAGACCCCTGAATATTTGTTCTCTTTTATACATGATATTTTAAACCGACACTTTAAACAATCATGATATTCTAAAGTACAAATATATATTATCCTGAGTGATTTTCAAATTTAATAACAAGGATTTGAAATATGATTTGGCTTTTACCAAGGGTAATGAGTAAATGCAAATTGTATATATGGAACCTGATAGAAGGCAGTTTCTGCCGATTGGCGGATTCGTCTTACAGTTTTTTGGCCTGGTGTCTTGCAGTCCGGCAATTTGTAAGTAGACCTGTGACCGCAGAACCGCAAGACCAAAAGACAATTTTTCCTATCTTTGCACCTTGTTAAAAATGAGGTAGGAAAGATGTCCAAAAGATTTCCCGAGTACAAGGGACTCGATCTGGCAAAAGTGAATAGAGAGGTGCTGAAGATGTGGGATGACCATGATACCTTCAGCAAGAGCCTCCGCAGCCGCGACGGCAAGGGAGAATTTGTATTCTATGAAGGGCCCCCGTCGGCCAACGGCATGCCCGGCATTCACCACGTCATGGCCCGCGCCATCAAAGACGCCATATGCCGCTATAAGACCCTACAGGGTTATAAGGTGAAACGCAAAGCCGGATGGGACACGCACGGCTTGCCCGTGGAACTCGGCGTGGAGAATGCACTGGGAATAACCAAGGAGGACATAGGAACAAAGATCTCCGTTGAGGAATATAATGCCGCCTGCCGCAAGGATGTGATGAAGTATACCGACATGTGGGAGGATCTGACCCGCCACATGGGTTACTGGGTCGATATGGAAGACCCTTATGTCACATATGACAACAGGTATATCGAGACCCTCTGGTGGCTGCTGAAAGAGCTTTATAAAAAAGGCCTCCTCTACGAGGGTTATACAATACAGCCCTTCTCTCCCGCCGCCGGCACGGGACTGAGCTCCCATGAGCTGAACATGCCGGGTTGCTACCGCGATGTAAAGGACACGACATGCACCGCTCTCTTCACCGTGAAACGGGATGCACACTCCGTCTTTCTCTTTGACGGCATTGACACACCCGAAGTGAAGATAATGGCATGGACCACCACACCCTGGACACTGCCTTCCAACACTGCACTTGCCGTTGGGGCCAACATTAAATATGCAAAGGTTAAAACCACCAATCCATATACTTCCGAACTCATCACCGTAGTGCTGGCTGAGGAGCTTCTGCCTGTCATCTTTGCCCCCGACAAAAAGCTGGAATACAACGTGATAGCCACCTTCAGGGGCTCTCAGCTAAAAGGCATTGAATATCACCAGCTTATCGACTGGATCAATCCCGGCGACGGCGCCTTCCGCGTCATCACCGGCGATTTTGTTACCACCACCGAGGGAACAGGGATAGTTCATATTGCTCCCACCTTCGGTGCCGACGACTATCGGGCAGGACGCGAGAACGGCATCCCACCGCTGATGGTAACCATGTCTGACGGCTTCCAGGGGCCGCTGGTCGACCGTCGCGGACGCATGGTGCCCATGACAGACCTCGATCAGGCCTTCGTGGCAACACATGTCAACACAAAAACCTACGGTCCTTTCGCCGGCCGGTATGTGAAGAACGAGTATGATGACACCCTGAGTGAGACAGACACGACCCTTGACGTTGACATTGCTGTGATGCTCAAGCAGGAGGGCAAGGCCTTCCGCATTGAGAAGCAGATACACTCCTATCCGCACTGCTGGCGCACCGATAAGCCTGTTCTTTATTATCCCCTCGACTCATGGTTCATACGTACCACCGCGCTGCGCGACCGCATGATAGAGCTGAACAACACAATAAAATGGCAGCCCGTGAGCACCGGCACAGGACGCTTCGGCAAATGGCTTGAGAACCTGGTCGACTGGAACCTGTCGCGGTCGCGCTACTGGGGCACCCCCCTGCCTATCTGGATGACGGAAGACCGCCAGGAGGAGACATGCATAGGCTCAGTGGCTGAGCTGAAGCTCGAGATATCACGCAGCGTCGATGCCGGATATATGGCTCATAATCCGCTACAGAATTTTGTGGAAGGAGATAACAGCTCCGGCAACTATTCCCTGTTCGATCTTCACAGGCCGTTTGTCGATGAGATAATACTGGTGAGCCCTGGTGGCAGGCCTATGAAGCGTGAGACAGACCTCATAGACGTCTGGTTTGACTCGGGAGCCATGCCTTATGCGCAGGCACACTATCCTTTTGAGAATAAAGAAACTTTTTCAGAGAAATTCCCCGCCGACTTCATCGCTGAGGGCGTTGACCAGACACGCGGATGGTTCTTCACCCTCCATGCCATCGCCACCATGATCTCCGACTCGGTGGCTTTCATGAATATCATCTCCAACGGCCTCGTGCTCGATAAGAACGGCAACAAGATGTCAAAACGCCTCGGCAATGCCGTGGATCCTTTCTCTGCACTGGATGAACATGGCTCCGACGCACTGCGCTGGTATATGCTCACCAACGCACAGCCATGGGACAACCTTCGCTTTGACATATCGGGTGTTGACGAGGTGAAACGCAAGTTCTTCGGCACCTTATATAATACATACTCCTTTTTTTCGCTCTATGCCAATGTAGACGGTTTCACAGGCAAGGAGCCGCAGGTGCCCGTGGAGAAGAGGCCTGAGATAGACAGATGGATAATCTCGTTACTAAATACCCTGGTGAAGGAGGTGACGGAGAGGTATGACGATTATGATCTCACCCCCGCAGGCAGGGCAGTCTCTGATTTTGTCACCGAGAATCTCTCCAACTGGTATGTG
The DNA here is from genome assembly GCA_035530535.1 of Bacteroidales bacterium. GTDB lineage: Bacteria > Bacteroidota > Bacteroidia > Bacteroidales > VadinHA17 > SR-FBR-E99. Next base: position 25,663 of record DATKUS010000238.1, on the reverse strand, counting down.
CGCCTCAACCGCAAGCGTTACTGGGGTGGAGGACTCGATGAGGACAAGCTCTCAGCATACCAGGCACTCTACACCTGCCTGGAGACGGTGGCAATTCTTGCCGCACCTATAGCGCCGTTCTTCATGGACCGCATCTTCACCGATCTGAACAGCGTAAGTCACATGCATACAGAGGGGTCTGTGCACCTTGGCGCCTTCCCGGAATATGATCCTAAGCTGATAGACAAGGCCCTTGAGGAGCGGATGGAGATAGCCCAGAAGATGTCATCAATGATACTGGCCCTGCGCCGCAAGGTGAACATCAGGGTGCGCCAGCCGCTGGCGAGGATCATGGTGCCTGTCACCAACCGCCATTTTAAAAAGAGCTTCGAGGCAGTAAAGTCGCTCATACTGGCAGAGGTGAATGTGAAAGAGGTGGAATATGTGGATGACACCTCGGATATCCTCGTAAAAAAGGTCAAGCCGAACTTCAAATTACTGGGGCCGCGCTTCGGCAGGGCCATGAAGGATGCCGGAGCTGCCATCATGGCGCTTACGCAGGAAGAGATAGCCGCGTTTGAGAAGAGCGGGAGTCGCGATCTTGTGATAGGCGGTGAGACTTTTAACATTACCGCCGCCGAGGTGGAGGTTATCTCCGAAGATATTCCCGGATGGCTCGTTGCCAATGAGGGCAGGCTGACAGTGGCCCTTGACATAACGGTGACTGATGAGCTGCTGCAGGAGGGCATAGCCCGCGAGTTTGTGAACCGTATCCAGCACATACGCAAGGAGAGCGGGTTTGAAGTGACAGACAAGATAAAGGTGATCATTGAGGATCTGCCGTCAGTCTCTGCCGCTGTCACCAGGCACTCGGCCTATATAGCTTCGCAGACACTGGCGCTCAACATCTCCCTGGCTCCTGCTGCCACGCTGGCATCACTCAATTTCAGGGAGATAGCTGTGGAAGAGGTGATGGTGAAGATAGTGGTGGAGAAAGTATAGTTTTAACCACCTCCCTCCACAATAAATAGTGGAGTACTCCTCCTTGTCAAGGAGGAGAAATTCAAAATCCTGTTATTTTTCCCCTCCTGAGCCAGGAGGGGTCTGTCCGCCAGCAGGCGGACAGGGGGTAGTCAGTCAATCTTTATTAAACTGTTCCCGTATTTTCTCTACAACCATCTCCGGCTCCTGAAACACAAGCCTGTTTTCAAACCTTATGACTCTGATTCCAATATTTTCAAGATATTTCTCCCGCTGTTCGTCTCTTTGCATTATGACATAATCGCCATGAGGATCTCCGTCAAGTTCAACAGCAAGATGCTCACTGACACAATAGAAGTCAATAATATAGTTGCTAATGCTGTATTGTCTTCTAAACTTTCTGCCGTCCAGCTTTTTACCTTTCAATAAAATCCAGAGTGCAGCTTCCGCAGAGGTTGAGTTTCTTCTCAGTTTTTTTCTGTAGTCTCTGAGTCGAGGTATATTTTTTATTTTCCGTAAGATCAAAGAGGTATATTTTACATAAATATACAAATTATCCAGATTTTGAATTACAGACCACCCCCTTCACTGCCTGTTGGCAGTGAAGACCCCTCCTGGCTCAGGAGGGGAAATTAGAGTATCGTATAATAACCCTTTCCTCTACTTTTTTAAGGAGGGGTGGACTCCGCTGAAAGCGGAGGACGGGGTGGTAAAATAACAAGAAACAGCCCACCCCTGACTCAGAATGGGAAACTTCAGCCTCTCCTGACTTTTTCCTATCTTTGACAGACCTAAATATTTACAATTATGTTTTCAGGAATAGTAGAGGAAGCCGCCCCGGTGGTTAGACTGGAGCGCGAGAAAGAGAACCTCCACATAACCATGCAATGCTCATTCACCAGGGAGCTGAAGATAGATCAGAGTATATCACATAACGGCGTATGCCTCACCGTGGTGGATATTAAAGACGATGCTTACACTGTCACCGCCATCCTCGAGACTCTCAACAAGACCAACCTGGGGCTCCTCAAGCCCGGCGACAAGGTCAACCTCGAACGCAGCGCCCGTCTCGATGGTCGCCTCGACGGACATATGGTGCAAGGTCATGTAGACCTCACCGCAGTATGCACCTCGGTGAGGGAGGCTGACGGCAGCTGGTACTTCGCCTTTGAATATGAACCTAAAGGGCCGGAACATCTGACTGTCGAGAAAGGCTCTGTCAGCGTCAACGGCGTAAGCCTTACAGTTGTAAACTCAAAGGACAGGTCGTTTGAGGTGGCCATCATTCCATTCACCTACCAGATGACTAACTTCCACCAGATAAAACCCGGTACAGTTGTAAACATTGAATTTGACATACTGGGAAAATACATTGCAAAGATCGTCAGGCAGCAGATGGGGAAGAGTGAACAGTGAATAGTTAACAGTGAATATTGGGAGATGAGGGATTAGGGCGGAGTTGCCAGAAAATTTTTAATACCCCTGCATGAATTTAGAAGCAAATAATCGAAAAATAATTGTTGCCGTAACAGGAGCCAGCGGGTCGGTGTATGCCATCAGCCTGCTGAAACGACTGCGTGAGATGAAGAGTCCTCCGGAAGAAGTGGCAGTCATCTTTACCGGTAACGCTGAAGAGATAATGCTTTATGAGACCGGCATGACATACGTGCCTGCGGGTACAGAAAGGCTGTATGACAACAGCGACTTCAACGCCTCCTTTGCCTCCGGATCATCATCATTTTATGCGATGATCATCTGTCCGGCATCCATGGGAATGGTTGGAAGGATAGCTAACGGAGTCTCTGATGATCTTATCACCCGCGCTGCCGATGTGATGCTGAAAGAGAGGCGCCGCCTGATCATCGTCCCCCGCGAGACACCCTACAGCCTCATACATATTAATAATATGAAGCTGCTCACCGAGGCAGGTGCCATTATCTGCCCTGCCACCCCTTCATTCTACAGCAGGCCTGAGACGATAGAGCAGCTTGTGATGACAGTGACAGACCGTATCATGACACTCGCGGGATTCAATATCGAAACTTACCGGTGGAACGATTAGAGCTGCACAAGCGAATCAAGAGTCTTCTGCGCAGGCATCATTTGCTGAGCATAGCCACCGTCAGCGACAACCGCCCATGGTGCGCCTCATGCTTCTATGCATGTGATGAGGAAAGCAATACGCTTGTCATAACCACTGACCCGATCACCAGGCACGGGACAGAATTCCGCGCTAATACGAATGTTGCCGGCACTATAGCACTTGAGACGAAGCGCGTGGGACGCATACGTGGTATACAGTTCTCAGGCATAATAAGCGAGCCTGAAGGCGAAGCTCTCGACAGGGCCCGCCGTCGTTATCTGCGCCGTTTCCCCTATGCCGCCCTGACTGAGATACACCTGTGGACCATCACCCTGGATTATATCAAACTGACGGATAACAGGCTGGGGTTCGGGAAGAAGATCATCTGGAGGGAGGAGGCCTGAGGGTCTGAGGGTCTGAGGGTCTCGGGTCCTGCGGTCTTGCGGTCTGGAGGTCTGCGGTCAGTTTATTTTGAAGTCTTAAGGTATTTCATTAAACTACTGTTGCCATTGATAATTCTCTGACAACGGGTCCGTCGGTCAAGGGCTGCTTCTGAAGAAATATATTTCTGGTCCTCTGCAATGTAATACATGTTTTTTACTTCGCCTGTTGACCCTTTTGAAATATTGAGAAACTGCCTGAATTCAGCATCACTGTTGCGGCAAAAACCCTCCGATATATTATTCATAGTAGAAATTCCTGCTCTCGTTATCTGATTTTTAAAAGTAAAATCCCGGCAATCCCTGAAATCAGAATAAATAAGATTAACAAGTTCTCTGGATAAAATCCAGATATCCAGATCTTCAAAATCTTTTATTGTTCCCATTTAGTACGTTTTAGAAATGCAGCCATTAAATATACAAAAACCTGAATATTCCGGACCGCAAGACATCAGACTGCAGGACTGCAAGACAATACTTTTTCGTAAATTTACCCTCTCATGATCGACCACTCAACCATAGAACGGATATTCGATGCTGCACAAATAACAGAGGTGGTGCAGGAGTTCGTCTCACTCAAAAAGAGAGGCGTCAACTACCTGGGCCTCTGTCCGTTCCATAATGAAAAGACCCCCTCATTCACTGTCTCTCCCGCCAAGGGCATCTTCAAATGCTTCGGATGCGGCAAGGGCGGCAACGCCGTCAACTTCGTCATGGAGCATGAGCACCTCTCATACCCCGAGGCACTACGCTGGCTGGCAAAAAAATACAACATAGAGATAGAGGAGAAAGAGGCCTCCGCCGAAGAGATACAGAAACAGAACGAACGCGAGAGCCTGCTGGTGGTGACACAGTATGCCGCCAAACATTTCACCGAGAGCCTCTTCCGCGGTCGCGAGGGAATGGCCCTGGGCCTCTCATACTTCCACGAACGCGGCTTCCGCGATGAGGTACTCCATAAGTTCGACGTGGGATACTGCAATGAGAAGCGCGACGACTTCACCCGCCATGCCATGGAGGCCGGGTATAAGAAGGAGTTCCTGGTGGCCAGCGGACTGACAATTGACAAGGAAGATTATGTCTTTGACCGCTTTGCCGGTCGTATCATGTTCCCCATACACTCCCTTTCAGGACAGGTACTGGGCTTCGGCGGGCGCATCATAAAGACAGACCCCAGGGCAGCCAAGTATGTCAATACTCCCGAGACGGAGATATATCACAAGAGCCGCATCGTCTATGGCATCTTTCAGGCACGACAGGCAATCTCAAAAGAGGACCGCTGCTACCTCGTTGAGGGCTATACTGATGTCCTCTCCATGCATGAGGCCGGCGTGGAGAACGTGGTAGCATCATCAGGCACCGCCCTCACGCAGGAGCAGATACGCCTCATCAAGCGCTTCACCCCCAACATCACCATGCTCTACGACGGCGACCAGGCAGGCGTGAAGGCCTCCGTGCGGGGTACCGACATGGTGCTCGAAGAGGGCATGAACGTGCGCATAGTGCTCCTCCCGCCAACTGAAGACCCCGACTCATACTCCAAAAAAGTATCGAACGAGGAGTTCAGGAAATACCTCGCAGATAATGAGACCGACTTCATCAGGTTTAAGACGAAGCTTCTCCTTGACGAAGCTAAGAGTGACCCTGTGCGGCGTGCCAACCTGGTGCGCGAGGTGGTCCGCTCCATAGCCGTCATCCCTGACCAGATAAACCGTACCATATACGTGAAGGAGTGCAGCATGCTCCTCAGCATGCCCGAGGAGGTTGTATTGGACGAAGTGATGAAGCTTCGCAAGCAGCAGAGCTTCCGCGACCGCAATGCCTACCCGGTGCAGGATGCGATAGTGTCGGCACAGGCAGCCCCCCAGCGACAGAAGAAAAAGGAAGAGACATCATTCTATTCCGAAAGAGAGCTGCTCAGGATGCTCCTCCGCTATGGCACCGAGGTGCTCACCAGGGAGACGGACAGGGAGACAGGCATAGAAACCGTCACTACCGTGGCAGACTTTATAATAGCACAGGTGACAGAAGACGAGCTGGAGTTTGAAGATCCCCTCTTTGACATGATCTTCAAAGAGATAACTTTTAACGTCTCACAGGGGCTCTTCCCGGGCGACAGGCACTTTGTGCACCACCCCGATCCCGCCATCAGCGCCATGGCCGTCGACATGCTCACCGAACAGTACGCCCTCAGCAAGATATGGAGCACAAGAGGCTCATATGTTGAGACCGAACAGATGAAACTGAAGGAGGTGGTGCCGGATGTGGTACTGAAGTTTAAAGGAGACAAGATCAAGATGATGCAGAAAGAGCTTCGCAGGGCGATGACCGAGGCCGCCGGCGACGATGAGAAGATAGTATCTCTGCAGGAACGATACAAGGTGATGACCTCACTGCAGAAAAAGATCTCCACCGGCCTCGGCAACCGCATTATTATGTAAACAGCCTTCACGTAGTCTTCTTTTTTCATACCTTAGGACAAATTTTTCAGCCTTATGAGAAGCATCCTTCCGGCCATTGTTTATGTAATCGCTTTTACAACACTTGTCTCATCGTGCAATAAAGGAGAAACAGGTCCCCATGTCTTGGCTCCGGTCTTCTCTACCTACATCCCCGCCACACCTGCAGACACCAGCAACATCAGGGAGATCTACTACGGACTCCTCACCCCGGTGGAGGTATGCAACATCTTCGACAGGCTGGGACTATCATTTAATGACACAATAATATTGCCATCAGATAACTGCAACCTCTACATGAGCAGTTACAAGGCTGCCATGAATCTTGGCGTCTACGGCGTTGACATGGGGTACATGAAGCTCTTTGGCATCAACAGGCAGACCGTCAGCTATTTTAACACCATAAAAACGCTGAGCGAAAGACTCGACATGCCGGTCTCCTTCCTCTCCGATGCAGTAAAAGAAGTTGACCAATCCATGAACAATGCAGACTCACTCACAGGACTGATGAACAATGCATATAAGAAGATTGATGACCACCTCCGTTCCGAGGGAAGCCAGGGCACCATGGGCCTCATGATGATGGGTGGATGGGTGGAGGCGATGTTCATTGCCACACAGCTGGCATATGACCCCAAAAAACCTGACCCCCAGGTGGTGGAGAAGATCGCCGAACAGAAATATTCGCTGCTCTCTCTCATGAGCTTCATGAAGAATTATTATGATGACCCGATGGTTGTTTTTTATACCAAAAAACTCAAATATCTAAACCGGTGGTTTGACACCTTTGATATCTACTATCGTGAGGGTGATGTGAAGATAGATACCACCAGGCAGGTCATAACCACCACGGGCAGCGAGATGACTGTCACCGTTGAGACACTGAACCAGATACGTGATTACATATCCAGACTGCGTAACGAGATAACCGCAATCTGAAAACATAACATCTTAAATCATGAACCGTAATCTTATTTCACTTGCGGCCATAGTGGCTGTCATCGTCGTTTCATGCGGCAGAAGCCCGGAGAAAGCTGCCGTAACAAAGGTCTCCCCGGCTATCACAGTCATTGACAAGGGCTTCAGTAAATATATCTCAGCCTACACCTCGGGTGTCATCCCCGCCGGCAGTGTAATACAGGTTGTCTTCACCCCTGAGTTTGCTGCCGCCATCGACAGGCAAAAGACACAGGGTCTCTTCACCTTCACCCCCTCACTGAAAGGAACAGCGGAGTGGGCTGACGACCTCACCCTGGTATTCCGTCCCTCAAAACCTCTTGTGGCCGGTACAGAGTACGAGGCTGTCATGAACCTTGGAAAGTTAGGTGCGGTGGAAGAGCGCCTGCGCTTCTTTCCTATGAGCTTCGGCACCATAGAAAAGAACTTTACGGTGACGATCAATCCTCTTGTAAATGATCCGCCTGCAGGCGAGACATATACCCTCACCGGCACCCTCGTCACCTCCGATTTTGTGGAGCCCACGGAGGTTGAAGGCTATCTTTCTGCCCGCACAGGCAAACGGTCGGAGAAAATCGCCTGGGATCATGATAATGGTAACACCCACGCTTTCATTATTGAAAAGATAGCAAGGGCGAAAGAAGAGAAGGAAACAACAATAACATGGAGCGGAAGTAAGTACGGCGTTAAGTCGAAGGGCGACCTCTCCGTAACCATCCCGGCAGCCGGGGTATTCAAAGTCACAGACATAAAGACCGGCACGGGTGACAGCAAGAGTCTGGAGATCTTTTTTTCCGACATAATTGATAGCGGCAGCGAGCTGGAAGGCATGATAACAGTGACCCCTGCCCATCCGCTTACAGTAACTGCCGAAGGAAACAGGATCATCGTCATCCCCGGTGATTTTATCATTGGCGAAATTGCACTTAACATCGATGGCGCTCTTCGTAATACACGGGGAGAAAAGCTGGGAGACAATGTCACCCGTCAGATAAACTTTACACCTGTTGAACCGGGACTGAGAGCTGTAGGCCGCGGAGTCATAATGCCCTCGTCAGGCAACCTGATCTTCCCGTTCATGGCTGCAAACCTTAGTGCTGTGGACCTGACCGTCATAAAGATCTTCGAGAACAACCTCCCCTGGTTCCTCCAGCAGAACAGCATGGGAAAGGCAAATTATTACAGCTCCGTGAAGCAGTTTGGCAGGCCTGTTTATCGCGGCCGTATTGACCTTACCGGCGGCGCCGGCTTCGACCCCAATAAATATAATCTCTTTACCATAGACCTGGCTGATTATGTCGAAGTAGAGGCAGGTGTCCTCTACCGCATTGAGATGAGCATGCGCCCGTCATACTCGCTCTACCCGTGCAAGGAAAAGAAAAGCACGTCAAAGTATGAGGAGATGCTTGAACAGGTGGACCTTGACAAAGAGTGGGAGGGAGAAAACAACTATTACCAGCTCTCCGAGGAGGGTCTCTTCTACAAATATGCATACAACTGGAGGGAGAATGACAACCCCTGCAGCGAAGCATTTTTCAGTCCTGGTAAAAAGCTGGTCTCAAATATTCTTGCTTCTGACCTGGGCCTCATGGCGAAGAGCGGCAGTGACAACAACCTGCGCATCTTTGTCAATGACCTGCGGACAGCGCAGCCTGTAGAGGGAGCTTCGGTAGAGGTCTACGACTACCAGGTTCAGCTGATGGGGACAGTAGCTACTGATAAATCGGGCATTGCCGCCCTGCCCTGCCCGCGTAAGCCTTTCCTGGTCATTGCACGCAAGGAGACAAACAGGAATTATCTGTCGCTCAGCGACGGAGAGGCTCTGTCAATGAGTTCGTTTGATGTCACCGGCGAGATGCCGCAGGATGGTATCAGGGCCTTCATCTTTACCGAGCGTGATGTGCGGCGTCCCGGCGACACCATTTTCATAGGACTTATTGCAAGGGATATTAGCAGCGGTCTTCCTGCCGGCCATCCCGTTCATCTGGAATTGTATAACCCTATGGGACAGCGTGTTGATGACCAGGTGGCAACCCTCAATGAAAAAGGATTCATCACATTCACCACTGTCACCGGCGCCGATGCCGTTACCGGCAATTATAAGGCACAGGTGCGCATCGGCGGTGCCACCTTCACAAAGACAATAAAGGTCGAGACTGTAAAACCCAACAGGCTGAAGATAAAGCTTGACTTCCCCTACACAGTAGCCGGAGGAGAGAGCCGCACAGTAAAGGGCGATCTTAAAGCGGCATGGCTCACCGGAGCCGTGGCGCGCGACATGAGAGCCACCGTGGACCTGCTGCTGAAACCGGTGAAGACCACTTTTGAGAAATACGGTCAGTACACCTTTGATGACCCGGCCTCTCAGTTCTGGTTTGAGAGCCAGACCATCTTCGACGGCAATATAAACAGCTCAGGAGAGGCCGCTGTCAGCTTCACTCCTGATGAGGAACTTAATGCTCCCGGCATGCTCAGCGCCGTCTTCACTACACGCGTCTTTGAAAAGGGCGGCGATGCCAGCATCACCCAGACAGTCCTTCCGTATGCACCATACCCTGCTTTTGTGGGTATAAACCTACCGCAGCTGGGGGCAACGGGAAGGATGCTATTCACTGACAGGAAGAATGAAGTCAGAATAGTGACCCTCGACAAGAACGGCAAACCCGTCAGGTCCGAGGTTGAGATAACGTTGTTCAGGCTTGACTATCGCTGGTGGTGGGAGTCTGACGAGGAGAACCTGGGGTCATATATATCAAACAGCCGTTATAATAATGTGTTTCGTGAGACAGTCACAACCACAGGAGGAGAAGGGAGTGCTGCCTTTACAATTGGCAAAGAACAGTGGGGCCGATATCTTGTGCGCGCCACCCTGCCGTCAGGACATTCCACGGGAAAGATAGTGCTGATCGACTGGCCATGGGATTACGGCATGAAGCCCGGCGGAAACGAGGGGGCAAGCATGCTGCAGCTTAACACAGACAAAGATAAATATAACGTGGGCGAGGAGATAAGTCTCACCTTCCCTTCTCCTGACGGTGGCAGAGCCATCATCACCCTGGAGAACAGCACGGGGATACTGGATATATCACATGTCAACACCGAGGCCGGCAACACCGAGGTGAAGATCACCGCGACGCCGGCCATGGCGCCAAATGCTTACCTGTATGTAACCCTGCTGCAACCTCATTCGCAGACAGTGAATGATGCACCCATAAGACTCTACGGGGTCATACCTGTCATGGTTGAAAACCCGGACTCAAGGCTGACACCGGTCATCACGATGCCTGACAGGATAAGATCACAGCAGGAGGTGGTGATAAAGGTTACCGAAGAGAACAAGCGTGAAATGACATATACCCTTGCCGTTGTTGATGAAGGACTGCTTGACCTTACCGGTTTCCGTACGCCTGACCCGTGGAAGTGGTTTTATGTCAGGCAGGCATTGGGGGTGAAGACCTGGGATCTTTATGATATGGTCTTCGGTGCCTTCGGTGGCACCCTGGGACGCATCTTTGCCATTGGCGGCGATGGAGCCGTTGTTGACCAGAGCAGGAACAGGGCGCGCCGTTTTGTGCCCGTGGTACGGTTCCTCGGACCCTTTACCGTTGCCGCCGGCAAGACTGACACGCATAAGCTTACACTGCCGCAGTACACAGGCTCCGTGAGGGTGATGATCACTGCTGCAGGCGAAGGGAATAACTTCGGCGCCGCAGAGAAGAGTGTCATTGTCTCTGACCCGCTGATGATGCTGGCAACGGCGCCGCGTGTTCTCTCTCCCGGAGATAAGGTGGCACTGCCAGTGACAGTCTTCGCACAGAATAAAGATATCGGGGAGGTGACCGTCACTGCCACCGGCAATGAGATGATATCCTTCACACAGTCAACAGGCACCCTGCGTTTCACCGAACCGGGAGAGAAGGACATGGAACTCCTTTTCATCACTGCTGCCAGACCTGGAAAAGCGATGATAAAGGTTACGGCGACAGCAGGTAGCGAGACCGCGGTATATGACCTGGAGGTTGAAGTACGTTCTCCCAATCCTCCTGAGCGCAGGAGCGAGACAAAGATCATTCAGCCGGGAGAGAAATACGAAAAGAGCTTTGTGCCGTTTGGCATTGAGGGCACATCAAAAGCTTCCGCTGAGATATTCTCACTGCCGTCAGTGAATCTCGGCAGTCGTCTGGGCTGGCTCACTTCATTCCCTCACGGTTGCACCGAGCAGGTGACATCAGCAGCCTTCCCGCAGATATATCTGCCGGAAATGCTTGGCAATAACCTCGCTGACCCTGCCATGGTACGCAATAATGTGCAGGAAGCACTGCGCAAGATATCCTCGCGGCAGATGCCATCAGGAGCTCTTACACTATGGCCGGGAGGTACCTATCCTGACGACTGGGCGACATCGTATGCCGGGCATTTCGTGATTGAAGCACAGAAGGCAGGGTATGCTGTTCCTGCAGGATTCATAAGCAAATGGACGACGTATCAGCGCTCGGCAGCCGCAGCATGGCGGTTCCAGCCCCAGTACCGCTATACTGCCACTGACCAGGCCTACCGGCTCTTTACCATGGCACTGGCGGGAACGCCAGACAAGGGCGCCATGAACCGCATGCGCGAGACAGAAGGACTGCCGCAGCTTTCAAAATGGCTGCTGGCAGCTGCCTATGCCACCACCGGGAGGCCGGAAGTGGCTCTTGGACTTATCGATGTCCGCAACCTGAAGCCTGAGGAGGAATTCACTTCATACTATTACGGAAGTACCCTGAGAGACAAGTCTATTATCCTCTATACTCTCACCACCCTTGGCAATACCGTGGAAGCCATGGAACTGCTCAAAGAGGTGGCCGGAGATCTCAGCAGGGACGACTGGTACAGCACGCAGACGACGGCATGGGGACTCTTTGCATACATGAATTTCAGCCGTTCGCTCAAGGGAGACAACAGCAAGCCCCTGAAGGCCACACTTAATTTCAACGGCAGACAGGATAAGGTATCCTCAGAAAACGGTGGCATAATGCGCGAGCTCACTCTCTCAAAATCAAATAATCTCTCGGTCATTAATGAAGGTGACAAGCCTCTCTTCATTACGTTCACCGAGCAGGGAGTGCCGCTGGCAACGGATCAGACCACTGTTGAGAAGAACCTCACGATGAAGATCGATTATTCTGACGTGGATGGGAGTCCTGTGGATGTAGCTTCCCTGCCTCAGGGAACAGGGTTCATGATGACGGTAACACTCACCAACGGCACCTTCCGCCAGATAGGCAACCTGGCGCTTACCCAGATGGTGCCCTCAGGCTGGGAGATACAGAACACCCGGCTCTTTGAGACCGCCACGGCACAGCGTGAGAGCGGCTATGACTACCGCGATTTCCGTGATGACAGGGTTTATACATATTTCAGCCTGAAGCCGGGCGAGACAAAGAAGTTCATTATCCTTCTCACCGCCTCCTACAGGGGCATTTACACCATGCCTGCCGTTGTCTGCGAGGCCATGTATGACGATGGTGTGCGTGCACGCAAGCCAGGTCATGATGTGACTGTCACTGAGCCGAAGTGAGACGTGGAATAAAAATTGTCATCGGCGCCGGTATTATGCTGATACTGTCAGTATTACTGGCGCCGATGCCCTCTTTCAAAGCTCCCCTGTCAACCGTTGTGGAGGCTTCCGACGGTTTCCTGCTGGGAGCACGTGTGGCGGATGACGGTCAGTGGCGGTTCCCCCCGCCCGACAGCCTGCCTGAGAAATACGTCGCCGCGCTTATAAACTACGAAGACCGCTGGTTCAGATGGCACCCGGGTATAAATCCCATTGCCGTCATCAAGGCATTGTCAGACAACATCAGGGCCGGCGAAACGGTGCGCGGCGGCAGCACTATCACCATGCAGGTGGCCCGGCTGGCCCGCGGTAATCCGCCCCGCACATACACCGGCAAGATCCTGGAGATGCTCTCAGCGCTGAAGCTCGAGCTCTTCCGGTCAAAAAACGAGATACTGAGGCTCTATGCCTCCAATGCTCCCTTCGGCGGTAATACCGTGGGCCTCGGGGCAGCGGCATGGCGCTATACAGGACGCAGCAGCAATGATATTTCATGGGCTGAGGCGGCGGCTTTGGCGGTCCTCCCCAATGCGCCCTCACTCGTCTACCCGGGGAAAAACACAGAGCGTTTCAGGGCCAGGAGAGACACCCTCCTTACCCGGCTGCTTCAGAGAGGCCTCATTGACAGCATCACCTGCAGCCTCGCCCTTGGTGAGCCTCTTCCCGCCGCCGCCCTCCCCATGCCCTCGGAGGCGCCTCATCTCACTGACCGTTTCTGGCTCACACGACGCGGCGAAAAGGTGACAACCACTATAGACCCTGCGCTACAGCGGCAGGTGAATGCTCTTGTGAACAGCCACCAGACCGCGCTGACAAATATTCTTGTGTTCAATGCTGCCGCCCTGGTAGTGGAGGTGGTAACGGGCAACGTTCTTGCCTATGCCGGCAACAGCTCGTTGCCTGACAGTGCCCGCATCTATGGACGTGATGTTGATGTCATACGATCAGCACGCAGCACCGGAAGCATCATGAAGCCATTCCTCTATGCAGGGCTCATGACCGGAGGAGATATGCTCCCCAATGAGCTTGTGGCTGACATCCCAACACGCTTCCAGGGTTTCAGGCCTGAGAACTCGGACTTCACCTACAGCGGAGCTGTGCCTGCCGGTGATGCCCTGGCGCGTTCACTGAATATCCCGGCCGTGAGGATGCTCCGTACTATGGGCGAAGAGCGTTTTCTCCGCCTCCTGCAACGTATAGGCCTTACCTCTTTTAATAAGCCGGCATCATATTACGGCCTCTCCCTCATCCTTGGCGGCGGCGAGGCCAGTCTGTGGGGGCTGGCAGGAGCCTATTCCTCAATGGCACGGGTGCTGAATAACAACAGTGAAGAGGCAGTATATCAAACTGAGGACTGGCATATGCCTCTCCTTGAAGAGAGAGCAGCGGCGCCGCTGACCGTTGACCCCAACCCTCCTCTGACCGCACCTGCCATCTGGCTCACCTATGAGGCTCTCCGCCGTGTCAACAGGCCTGAGACGGAGACAGGATGGCAGTACTTCGGCAGTGCCCCTGACATAGCATGGAAGACAGGCACCAGCTTCGGCTTCCGTGATGCATGGGCCATAGGCACCACCCCCCGCTATGTTGTGGCCGTCTGGACCGGCAATGCCGACGGTGAGGGCCGGCCCGGCCTCACTGGCATCTCGGCGGCGGCGCCACTGCTCTTCGACATATTCCGCCTGCTGCAATCCTCCTCAGGCGGATGGTTTACGCAGCCTGTGAATGAGATGACCATGGTGCCCGTCTGCTCCGCCAGCGGCTTCCGGGCCGGCCCTGACTGCCCCGTGACACATGACGAGTGGGTGCCGGTGGCAGCACTGAAAGCCAGCGCCTGTCCGTATCATACTGTCATCATGCTTGACACATCATCCCGCTACCGGGTGAACATATCATGCATACAGCCCGGCGCATCAGTAAGCAATAAATGGTTCGTGCTGCCACCGGCAATGGAATATTATTACCGCATGCGTAATCCCTCTTACCGTACTTTGCCTCCCTTCATGCCGGGATGCTCTGACGACAGGAAGATTGCAATGATGGAGTTCCTCTATCCCCCACCTGATGCAAAGATATTTATCCCCCGCAGCCTGTCGGGAGAGACGATGTCAATGCTTCCCGAGATAGCCCACCGCCGGCGTAATGCAGTCATCTACTGGCATCTCAACAACAGGTATATCGGTCTTACAAGGCAGATACACCAGATAGAACTCTTAACAGGTGAGGGAGAGCACATCATTACAGCCATTGACAATGAGGGTTTTACAATATCCCGCAGATTCACAATGGTGCGTTCACTGCAATAATGTATAAAAAAAGATATACATTTACTTCCGCATACAAATCTAATATTAAGGAGACGTGGTCAGGCTCTTTCAGGGACGGTTCATAAAGCGCTTTATTGCGGGGTACACTTTCAACAGGTATAAGGAGATCTTTGACAGGTCAGGGTATGCCATTCTCCTTATCGACAGAAGGACAAACAGGTTTATCAGGGTCAACAAGGCAGCGTCTGACCTGTTCGGATACACCCAGGCGGAGATGAGACGTATGACCCCGATGGAGCTCTCACCGCTACCTGAAGATACCGCGAAAGCATTTGAGGACGGGATCAATATCAACTCCGTAAAGCCGGCCCGCAGGAAGGATGGCTCTATAATTACGGTTAGCATCCAGGACAGCATCTCGGATAAGTTCCATGTGAGCCTGATCAGCGATGTCACTGAAGAATACCGCATACGACGTGCTCTTGAGCTTAATGAGGAACGACTGAAAGAGGCTCAGCGTATTGGCCGGTTCGGATGGTGGGAGTTCATGCCCGAGACAGGCAGGTATATCGGTTCGCAGGAGATATCCAGGATCTTTAATGATGATGTGTCTGCTCTTTCCTTTACCTACCAGGATAACCTCAACTATGCTCATCCCGAAGATCGTTCTTATCTTCGTTCCTCGATAGAGGAGGCCGTTGAGAAGAAAAAAGAGTCCTACTCGATGCACTATCGCATAATCACCCCTAAAGGAACAATAAAGACTATTGCCGTGAACTCAAATGCCAAATATGATGAGTATGGCAAAGTCCTCTACCGCTATGGCACATGCCAGGATATTTCTGAATCCCAGAAGATAATGGATGAGCTTATCGAAGCCAGGCGGCATGCCGAGGAGTCCGACAAGCTTAAAACTACATTCCTGGCCAACTTCAGCCATGAGATCCGCACGCCGCTGAATGCCGTGATGGGGTTCGTGAATATCCTTACCTCGATGAAGACCACGAAGGAGGAGCGCAATGAGATGGTGGGGCTGATAGAGATAAACTCACAGAGGCTCCTCAGGCTGATAAATGACATGATCGATCTGTCACGTATTGAGAGCAACAACCTGGAGATCAAATATACCAATGTTGAGATCAACGATTTTCTTTCATCGGTAGCCTCAGCGGCAGCGTGGGAGCAGGAGACGGCCGGAAGAAAGGATGTGACCCTGAAGGTTGTGAAGGGAGAGACCTCGCGCGGCATATATCAGCATCTTGATGAGCTACGCCTCAGCCAGATCTTCAGTAACCTGATAAGCAACGCTTTGAAATTCACAGAGAAGGGGGAGATACGTTACGGTTATAAAGTCACCCAGAACAGCAACAGGTATGGAATAACGTTTTTTGTCAGTGACACCGGCATGGGTATCCCTGTTGAAAAGCAGGAGGAGATCTTCAGGCCTTTTGTGCAGTTATGGCGCGATGATATGCCGAAAGTACAGGGGGCGGGACTGGGACTGGCAATATGCAGCCGCATGACAGAGATGATGAACGGACGCATATGGGTTGAGTCTGCCCGCGGTGAAGGATCAACCTTCTGTTTCTCGTTCAACACGCCGGTAATTATAGAGTGATTCTCAATAATTAATTTTTTTTTATCTTTATCCCCCCGGGACGTTAGCTCAGTTGGTTTAGAGCGCTTGCTTGACAGGCAAGAGGTCACTGGTTCGATTCCAGTACGCCCCACACAGATAAATGAGAGGGTTGGCGCAACGTTGGCAGGGCATAAACAAGATAGTTTTGCATTGACTCGAGAAAAATATTATTTCTTCTGGCCTTTTTATTGATCTGTATTCCAGATTACTTTAATTTTTCTACCATCTTGATAGATTGTTGTTTTGGCTAATCTACCTGAATTCAAATAGAATTGCCACTCACCATCTTTTTTACCATTTTTATAAGATCCGGAACACCAAAGATTATTCAAATAATAAAGTTTTGATGGTCCATTAACAACGTTATTAACATAGTTTTCTATGACTGGCAGAGCTCCTGCCTCATAACTGGAAAGCTGCCCGTCGGCCGGCAGCCCTATTGACCTTGTCACGGTAGCAGGATTAGTCCGGGTGCCACAGGATTTAATAAGTTGAATTGAGTTTAAGAGCATAGACTTTGGGGGCTTATTGCGAAGCTGTCCGGGCTGCGGAAGGCAATTAATTAAACCGTCCGAGTTATAGCCAGTGTTTTTAAAATTGTCAAGTTGTCACCGAACTATTAATTTGTCTTAAGATTTGATTAATCTTGGTATTGTAACATTTATAAATTCTAAGATATCTGTATTATGCACTTCAGCTAAAATAGCCTCCCCTAATTGATAGACTTTGGTCTCGTTTATTTTAGGCATGAAATGTTGTACATCTGAATCATTTGCTTTTGCATTAACAATTGCCTTTTGAAAATCTGGGATAAACTTAAGAGGGTGATATCCTCCTTTTTCAAAACTTGAAATCTCTTTTTTAAAATCATTACAACTAACAGAAATTGAGGCTTTAATGTCAGCTTTCTTATGAAAAAACAACCAAACCTCGAAACAAGGATTACTTACTACTAAATGCCAATTTGGAAATTCGCTACAGAATGTAGCCAATTCTCTAATCTGAATATCAGACCATCTATCCTTATCGATTACAAACCATAAATCATCTTCATCCTTTAAGTCGTTTTTTTCAATATATCTAATGGCTCTATCCAATACCCACTTTGGTGCTGAATTCTGTTCATGTTTACGGAACATTTCATTATCTGTAACACAATTTTCAATAACATCGACTTTTATTTTCCTTGATAAATATTGAAATACATTAAAATAGTCAGGCTCTCTTTTGCCACCTTCGCAAGCAATTGCAAAAAGCTTGTAATCCCTTACAAGTCCCAGTGGAGTATCTCTTTTATAACCACGTTTCTTATGCCCCATATTTTTCCCAATTTAAGTCCTCCAGGTTAGCTAAGAATGGAATTGCACCAAAACGCCCTTTTAAGTATCCTTTACGAATATCCAGATCATACCGTGGTTTGAATTCACTTAGTGAGTAAATCTGGGTAGAACCTGTTTTGTTGTCTTTTTCCACAAACCAAATTTCATCCTGGCGAAAAATATCTAGATCTAACAGGTTTGATTCATGCGTAGTGAATACTAATTGACCTTTGGTTGATTCATCATTCATTATTTTATTTACCATCATACATACTAATGAGGGATGCAAACTCCGATCAATTTCGTCAATTACATATGTAAAGTCTCGTTGTAGCATGTTATCAAAGGCCGGGATTAAATCTAGTAGGCGTTTTGTCCCATCTGACTCTTCAGATAATTTAAATTGTACATTATCCCCCACATTATTTTTATGAAGTGAAATAGTATTTTTAACAATCAGTTTTCCATCTTTTCCCATTAATATTACAGCACTCAATTCATCATTGATTAACATTTTATTGATTCTTACAAGTTCTTCAACTTCTTTTTTGTTAGTCTTTTCATTGGCTTCATTAAAAAACTTGTCATAATCCATCTCTGCTGATTCAACTTCAGTGATCCCCGTATCAAATGATACCAAGAGCTTATTGAAAAATTGCTTTAACCTAGGTGAAGTAAGTAGCAAGGCTAATATTCCGGAAAGCTTTTTGTCTGGGAAAATGACTATCAGTTTTTCAAAAAACCAATTACGAACCGATACTATTTCATCTATCTTTAAATATTCGGTCAGTCCTAACAATAATTTATTCTTCTGTAACAGATTTTCTTCAATTAGTTCGATAAGTAATTCTTCTTTTTTGGTTCTAACATATTTTTGAGCCATTTTAATTGAAGTCTTACCTGTCTTTGTTAACTTACGTTCAAAGATGAGTTTATCATCCACAGTTACCCCTGATTCGTATAGCCATTCTTCAATTATCTCTGAATGATTTACACTCACACCATAAGAATATATTTTTTTTTCAATTGTGAATTCAATCTCAAATGAAATTGGTTTGTCAAAATTTGTACTATTTAGTTTAAACTTCTTATCATCAACTGAACGGTCAATACCTCCTCTCATAACCATTTCTTTTAAAAAGTTAATGGCTTTAATCAGATTTGATTTCCCAGCTCCATTTGCTCCATAGATTGCAGCAGCCTTTAATACATCCACTTTCCCTGATGTATAAACATGATGCTTGTGGGTCTTAAATGATCCGGAAAGCATACTGAATTCCTTTTCTTCACCAAAAGAAAGGAAATTTGAAACAACAAATCTTACTAGCATATTTTGTTTTTTATGCAAATATAAGTGATTATTTCTCTTAATATGCTATATATTAAAATTATTTGCATATATTATCTATTATTAAGAGACAAATGCGTCATAAGGTGCAATAAAATTTAATATATAACCTGTGATAATAAGAATATTGGTTAACTTAGATATTGTGCGCTGTGAATGTGCATGACACGACTTGCAGGCCGGTTGTCTCCGTCGTTTTCAGCCAGTGCCCGGGTATATTCCTCCAGCTTGTTATCGATATGCAGGTGTAAAACTTGTGCAAAGGCAAATATTCCACCATTGACATCATAAAAAACCTTGTCACGCCAATCTGCAACAATCCTCCCCATCCTAGGTCCCATTATCTTTCCCTCTTTGGGGTGTCCTTGAGGAGAATGTCGACCTCCAAAATATGGAGGATCTCCCTCAATCATTTTGCCTTCTTCAACATCTTCTATACTTATGACTTTCGCATATTTTGATGGATGCCAGGAGTTTTTATAAACTTAAAAAACAAGCGACATCCATTATTGATATACTTCTGATATATGTTAATTCTTTCAGCCATTGTCGCTTTACTTACGGCCTAATAATCATGGGAAAAGCCATCTGAATAGTTTATTAACTAATACGGGTATTACCATTATCAATAATGCTCCTAAAATCGATATAAATTTATCAAGTTCATTTATTCCCGTAAATGAATTAACTGCAACGCGAAATGGACCATAAGTCAACGTAAGGATATAAAAAACCATAGCCAACAAGAAAGATATAAACAATAGAGTAACGCTCAGTCTATTTGTTGGTGGTTTATCATAGTATCTAAGGCTTGTAAGATTTTTGATACGACCTTTAACACTAAAAGGAGGCGCAACAAAGTCGCTTTTATTCTCCTTAAAATCTTCAAATACTAAGAAAACTTGGAACTTAAATTTTTCCCCTTTTTTGATTGACTCTAATTTAAAATCAATATTGCGTTCTGTTACCTTTTCTATCGAACCGATATCAAGGATGTTATCAGGTGATGGCACAACTTTTATTATTTGAAAACCATCAGGGACAGATAAAGTGATATTTCTAATTACATCAGAATTAGTGATATCTCGATTCCCTCTGTTTATAACTTGAAGATCATAAACAACCAAAGGTCTATCATATTCTTTGCCTTCGAATAAAAGCCTAATGCCAAAATCGGTAAAACCAGTTTTAAGTAGTATTGTATTTAATTGTTCAATTTCGACTCTAAGTCTTGCTGTGAAATAATACGTGATTATAACACCCGTTAGGATTGAAATAAGAACAAGTAAAAGATCGCCCCATTGCATAATGATTTGTGATTTTATTTCCAATTATTTGATATCTTAAAATTGAATTAATTCCCCAAGCGAGCCGTTGCGAGTAGCAGACAATTTTCGGCAAGAAACAGCGGGGTTAGCGAATGACTAAAACAAGGCCTCCATAGGAACCCATTGGGCCCCGGCCTTGATGTGTCATGAGCTATTGCTTATTGCAAACACGCGGTTGCCGAATAAAATTGGATGCCGCAGGCGAGCAGTAACCAGCTTGTGAGGGTTGCGATTTGCGTGGTATACCACAGACCAGAACCTTACCATACCAGCGCAAAGAGAGCTACCCGAACACCGCTTAACCAAGTCAATCCCCATTCTATTCATTAATAATCTCTTTTACAAGTTTCAAAAATCTCGGATTACCAGGAGTGCTATTCATGGTAACAACATAAGAGTGACCATCACGGAGGATTAATTCTGAGAAAGCGAGATCAATATTGTTATAATATTTACTGCCAGGTGAAATAACCTCGTATCGATACTTTATAACCTTTTGCCTTCTTAAGGACCGGCTTGAAATTATCCTAATTGCGATACGTTGGCCAGCTGGCACTACACTTCCAATTTTTGTAATGCCTTTGCTTATCTTCCTTCTTACAGTAACTACTGAGATCGGCGCAGATTGATATCCATGAGATGACTTATCAGCCAATTTATCTGCTGCCTTATTATGAGGATCATTCTTATGCCCTTCTACCCAAATGAAATCGACCCTGCATTTTGATAAATTAATTTGTTTGATCAACTCCTTCCATTGATCCATATTTAGAATCGGTTTGCCTTTTTTATCAAACCACTTCTGCTTTGGCCATGTAAATTTTGCATAGTTTATATTATTCGCCACATATCTTGAATCTGTCCTAATTTCGATTTCATGCGGCTTAAAATGTAGGTCAAGATTATTAGCTCTTTTTAAAGCTTCGATACAGGCCATTAATTCCATCTCATTATTTGTAGCATCCCTAACACCATCTGGTTCAAGGTCAATATAATGCTCCAATTCACTCTCATCAAGGTAGACAAATCTGATTCCCATACCTCCTCTCCTTGGTTTATTGAGAGAAGAGCCATCCGTATATGCATACAGTATTCCTTTGCGAAATACTTTCATCCTTATTGTCAATATTGTTTGACAGTAGTTTTACCCTGGCAATCAACGCCTTGGTATTCAGATCAAATTTCGACTATAGAGTAACATAAGTCAAATATTTTTATTAACAGGTAGGCCATCAATTGCGGATTCTTATCGGTTTTGCCCATTCCGCCAGCTGGCGGACAAGCTTTTTCACGAATCTACCGAAAACCTTGCAAACCAACAAACAATATTATTAACCTATCTATCTAGTTGTCAACACTATAACTTTTTTATAAGATCTACTAATTACAAGTTTGTCTGGGGCTGGCGAAGGCAATTAATTAAACCGTCCGAGTTATGTGTAGGTTAATTTTAAAACTGTCCAAATGTACAATTGTCTTGTTGTCAAGTCCTTGTCTTATCGATTGTGAAGTCATGGCTGTCAGGCTCTTTTGCAGCTTTTGGCTTAGCGTCAGGTTGCGTGAGCTGCAAATGTGCCTGACGGCGAGTGAATGATGAAAATAATTTGGTTATACTTTGGAATAGTCAGAATCGAATTTTTTAGGTAAGAAATATCCCTTGATACAATTTCTATTTCGAATACAAATTTGGATATGATTTTTTTCTTTAAACCCTGCATTCGGATATATTTCTTTCCCTTCCCAAAAAACTCCTCTCACTGAGTCGAAAGGTTTCAAGTCTGAATCTGGGGATCTAAGAGAATGCAATGTTTCTATAACCGCACAATCTAGTTCTCTAAACAAAAGGTCATTGTTTTCACCAATTGGCTTATTTGTTAATTTTACACCTGATGTATCAATAGCTGTTTTTAAAAGTTCGTAACCTACCTTTAACAATTGTAGATTTGAATAATCAGTAAAATCTAAACAATAACCTAAATCTATTACAGCACCAATCACTGATGGTGATTTTATAGGAGTTCTTGCGCGTTGAGGATTATTTTTAAGAAATTCTGCAAATTCGACTGCTCGAGAAGGACTATTTTCCCAAAAGTATATCCCATGACCTAACCAGTCATAAGTATTATCACTCTGTTTAAGTTCTTTTTTTCCTAGAAGGATATCATTTATAATGGATTCATCGCAACCATGAAATCCAAGTACTAACCCTGTTTTGGTGGAATACATAAGTTAGTATATGACTTGCTAAGATTACCTTTAGAGGTAAGAATACCAGTAGAAACAAGGAATGCTCTTGCATTAGTCTTAGATTTTGCAACAGTCTTTGCTTTTGCCTTAATAGCCCGTTTAAAATCCCTTACTTCTCTAGTTGTCATAGTAGATTATTTATTACTGCAAATTTGAGAATTTGTTTACCAATATCAAAATAAAATTAAGAGTAAATAATATTATCAAAATCGACTTCAATAGTTTTGATCAAAACTATTTTATCTCATAAGGCCTAAGATAGAATGTATCGCCAGTAATTCCCCCTGATCTGTGCAAATAACCAATTCTGAAATGATGTTGATTTAATTCTGGCTATAGACTGAGCTTTCAATATCTAAGCCCCGATCCGTTGAAGATAATCTAAGTTCTCTCCTCCCTTTGCCTTTCCTTATCTAAACATAGCATCAAAGCAGAACTACAAGACAATATTCTGTTTTTAATTATATTATTAATGATATATGCCTGGCATGCAAGTGTTTGTAAAGAAAATGTTAAAAATAATTATTGATTTACAAAATAAGTCTTGCTTATTTTAAAAAAAAGACTATATTTGGATGTAGTCTGCAGTAATAAGTTTTTAGTGTCTCATCTTCTCTTTTCAGGATATAATAAATGTTTTATTGACTACCTGTAAGTTAGCTAATGGTTCCTGCTAACTGACGCGGCGAAGCTTAATACGGGCGCAGAGACTTTTCTGAGGAACAGCCGGCAAGTAAATCCTTAATAAGTAATTAGTAACGGTGAAGATGGGTAATACCAATAACAATTGGTATGTCTTCTATACACGTCCGAATGCGGAAAAAGTAGTTTGCAACGAACTTCTGAAAAGGCAGTATGATGCCTTTTTGCCGATGGTTAAAACACTTCATCGATGGAAAAACAGGCAAAATAAGATCGTTTCAAAGGTCTTGTTCCCGGGTTACATTTTTGTAAGAACGGTCGAATCTGAAATCTTCAATATTGTGCAGACCCCTAAAATTGTTTTCTGCGTGAAAAGCGGCGACCGGCCCGGCGTTGTTCCTGATAGGGATATTAAATGCATTGAACAGATGCTTGGCCTGGGGCTGGAGGTATTTACAGAGTATGATTTCACCGAGGGAGAACATGTGAGGGTGGTCCGGGGTCCCCTGGTTGGTTACGAGGGTGTATTGATCAAACGGAATGGTAAATACCGCTTTGGAGTACAGTTGAATGATATTAAACAATGTGCCTTTATTGATATTAGTGCCTCAATGCTGGAGAAGGCCTGATACCACCGTTATTAAAACCTGCATCTATGAAAAAGATTATAACAAAACACCGTCAAGCAATTGTAAAGACAGTCTGTTGCCTGTACATGCTGCTCTTCGTCTATACGGCACTAAGCAAGCTTCTGGACTTTGAGAATTTCAGGATACAGCTTGCACAGTCGCCTTTACTAAGCGCCTATGCCGGCATAATAGCACCGTTTGTTATCATCGCAGAATTGCTCCTGGTGCTGTTGCTGTGCTTTAAAACCACCCGCCTTACCGGGCTGTATGCGTCTTTCTTTTTAATGATCGCCTTTACTGTGTACATCTACCTGATCCTAAACTACAGCGATTTTATACCCTGTTCCTGTGGCGGTATCATTGAAAAATTAGGATGGACAGAACACATGCTCTTTAATATCGCTTTTGCATTACTGGCCCTTGTTGCGGTGGCGCTGACAGAAAAAGAAAAGGGCACCCGTACCAGCATCGTGATACTTAGAAGCGTACTGCCTTCCCTTGTGGCAGTGGGCATTGTAACGGGGCTCTTTTTATCGTCCGAGCACATTATTAAAAAGGAAAACAATTTTATCAGGAGGTTTGGTCAACACCCTATCCGGGATGAAAAGACCTTTGACTTAGGTGTTGACTCTTATTATTTTGCAGGGGTGGCCGGAGACCGGATTTACCTGGGCAATGTAACCGCTCCGCTGGTCATTACCTCGTTGGACACCGCCTTAACTACCCAAAGGTCCTTTAAAATACGGCTTGATAATACAGGGCATCAATTCCGTTCAATACAAGTAAAAGTGCAACCGCCATGGTATTATGTATATGACGGTAATGTGCCGGTGATTTACCGGGGACAACTGGGGGATTCGTTTGCCTGTACCGTCAGTTATGAGGATTGCTTTTTCTCACAACTGCAGGTTATTGATTCCACGGATTTTGCAATCAGGGCACAGAGCAGTAAAACCAAAACACTTGTACTGGGGAGGCTCAGCCTGCACCGGGAGCCAAAAGTGGCTCTGAGTGATTCGCTGCTTGAGAAACAGATAGACGGCGTATTCGACTCGGACGGCCAATTACTCCGCGATGCAGTGAGCGGGGAGCTGATCTATATTTATACCTACCGCAACGAATTCCTGGTAATGGACGATGAACTGACCCTTTTACGGAAGCTTCACACCATTGACACCATAACCAGGGCACAGGTAAAGGTGCACACGCTTTCCGACGGACAGCATAAAATGGTGGCGCCGCCTTTACAGGTGAATAAAAAATCGGCGGTACATGGCAGGGTGCTGTTTAATGAATCCAACCTCATGGGCAAGTTCGAATCCCGTGAAATGTGGCAACAGGCAGCAGTCATTGATATGTACCGCACCGATGAACAGGAATATCTGGGCAGTTTTTATATATACCATCGCGGAAAAAACAGAATGTCCCGGATGTTTGTCACGGACAGGCATTTATATGTTTTGTCCGGCAGTGAAATAGTGCGTTACCGTTTTGCGCAGGCGGTGACAAGCCATTTCAAAACAGGAGAAGCCGAAAACCTGAAACAGAGTAGGTAATAAATTTAAATTTTATCACCATGAAAAAATTAAGAATTGTCCTTCTGACGGCTGCTATCATATTGATAGCGGCCGGAGCGGCCTTTGCAACCAATGCGGCGAAAAACTCAAGTAATGAGTTGAAGTATGGGTATTATTTCGATAATACCGCCCCTGTTATCAAGTGCATTTCTACTAATGTGACATGCAC
>DATKUS010000237.1:0-5494 GCA_035530535.1 Bacteroidales bacterium | reverse complement strand
TACAGGTTATGCTTACCAAAACAGATCAGAATACTGCTGCTGTTGTCAAAAATGAACAGCTTAGAAAGCAAGGACAAGAATCTAAGATGGATCCAGAAGCCGGCAAAGAAATAGTGATTGAGATAGAGCAGAATGGCAGAGTAGAAAAGGTGGGCGTTGTACCGAAAGAACAAAGAACAGATTTATATAAAAAGATGGACGAGCTTGGCGTAGACACCCTACCGGCCACCATATCATTAGGTGGAGAAAGAGGACGACTGTTCCCGGAGGTTGGTGTTACTAAACCAGGCGAGGCCAGAATGAACATAGATATCACGGCAGACAGCTGGAAGGCTGCCCTGATCGTGAAAGAGAGAATAAACGAAACGGCCATGAAGAGGCAGCAAGCCATGGAGATGGAAAGTCCAGCCAGGGAGACTGAAGGTGTCAATGATTGGTTAACTGAAGTAGAGAATTCAATAGCCGCAAACAGAGGCTTAGGTGATCAAGGGGGCAGGGGCGGCATAGCTTATACTATGGGCAAAGTTATGCGAGACCCGTATGGCTTCAACGAGCAATTATCCAAGGATGCCAAAGGTAATCCTCTAATCAACGCTGATTTAGTAAAGAAGATTAAAAAGTCACCAGAGAAAGTGACAGTCATTGAGGTACTCCAATCTATAAATAATGCAGCCAGGAAGTCTGGGAGAACATCACAGGACGGATCAGTTAAGGGGGCGTTCAACAGCAGCCCAGAGGGGAAGAATGTAAGTGGTTATGTCGATGGTGCATTAGTAAACAGAATCACTGACGCCACCACCGGTGCTGAAAGAAATTTAACCTGGGATGAGACTAACACCAGATTACATAATATGAGAAAGCCATTGAGCGACTGGGTTAACAAACCGGGCACGGCTCAACCACAGGTAGCAGCAGAAATTAGCAGACGCAAGAAATTAGCAGAAAGAGCTAAGAACGAGATAGCTGAAAAGGCAAACAAAATTAAGGAATCATTTCAAAAAGGAAAAGTTACATATAAAAAACCAGAAGAAATGACTGTGGCCGAAGCCAAGAAGGCACCGAAAGACACCTTCGAGGCTTGGGAAAGAAGCAAGAAAAAGAATGTTATAAATGGAAAAGACGATATTAATGACACAGTTGACCTGTTCAACGCTTATTTGGGGCGTGGAGAGGCCCAAAAAGCCAAGGGTTTACTCGATAAAACAACATTGAATAAAGAAGCCGGCGAAGACATAGCCGCCGACTTTGTCAAAATGCAGAAAGGAATGGCCAGCAAACTTGGGGGAACTGATATCCAGGCCGAGATTAAGAAGAGTCCTGCTCCTGAAAAGAAAGTGAAGAGGGCCATGGCTGAAAAAGAAAAGATAAAGGAACAAGTTAAAAAGAAGACTCCGCCTAAAGATGACCCGGTTGATGATAACCGGCAGTTAAGCCTGTTCGAGGAATACCAACGTAAGGATTCTACTGATATAAACGAGGAGATAAGACGTGAGCAGGAGAACCTGATGGGAATGGAGAATGAAGTTGCACCAGACGGAGTTAAGATAGAAAACCCGGAGAATATATCAGATCCTAGAATACGAGAAGAGGCTTACGCCTATAATGACTACTTCGCATTTGATGCTGAGGGCAAACTCACATCTGGTGGTAAATTATTAAAAGAAAACATAGACACAGCTCGCGAGGTGGGTGATGTCAAACGTATCCAGGAGATAGAAAAAGACATGATGCTTCTAGACAAAAAACACCTCAAAAAGCGATCCCAGCATTTCAACAGGAAATATAAGGGCGACTTCAAAAAAGGCTTCGAGGGATTCCTTAAGGAGATCGACAGCACTTTCAAGAAGTACGGCGACACCAAGTCATTCAAACAAGATAATAATGTACAGATGCTTAAGCATCGCTATATCTACCTGCTTACCAACAAGCCGCGTAGGATTTTTTCAGTCAAGACAACCGAGGGCGGCGTGAAGAGAATGGTAGGTTCTACTGATGTTTCGGAGCGGCCAGCCAGTGATCTTGACGTAAAGCTAAGAAATAAGATAAAAGAAAACCCGGATTATGAAACCGAGTCTATATATTTCGATCCTAGAGGATCTGACGCTTGGCTGAACCCAGGGACAGGGAAGAGGAAAGGTCTTAACGATATTATATCTATGATGGAGGAAGGAATCAGGGGAAAGGACGGGAAACAGCAACCATATGTATTTATGGGGTTACCTAAAAACTCTCTACAGAGTATTTGGGGGCTTAAGTTGAATCCGAAATACGTAGAAATGTTTGATAAGAATCCTAAGAAATATTTGCCGGAAGAGATGTGGGGAGAGGTTATAAGACTAGGCGAGACGCCTAAACTATCTGATCAAACTAAATTCTTGAGGGTATTTGCAGTAGACGTGCTCGGGATGGCTCCTGGAGTATCATCCAAGGTAATGCATGAAAGGGCTGGACTATACGACAGTAAGTGGCCGAAGAATATGGCTCATCAAGGCAAGGATTACAACCTGGTTGTAGTTAAGGGTGGGGAAGGAAAGACAGTCGGAGAAACAACCGGAAAGACATTCGAGCAGTTCTTCAATGATGTAAAAGGAGACAGGAAGTCTGCAGAAGATTTATATAACAAAAAAAGAGATGACGGATCTGATGATGGAGCCTTCTATATTACTGAAGAATTAGCTGCTGATATAGGTTTCGAAAACGGGCTGATCGGTCCTGTTAAGTCGATCAAGCCAACTCAGTCGGCTAACTATACAAACAAGAACGGAGAAGTTAAAGCTTTGCTGCAAAAAGGATTAGCAGTAGTCGCCGACCGCAGGACAAAAGCTCAACTAGAGGAGAAGATGGGGCGCAAGATGGGCAAATACGACATAGTCACAAACATGGATAATATAAAACTAGGACTGGAAGGAAGGGTTGAGGGACTAGAAGCAGGACTTACCAAAACGATCGAACAAAAGGTTCCGGCCGATAGCTTCAGACTAAGATGGGAGAAACCTCATGAGATGTCTGGTTCATTCGGTATACATGCCTTTTCCAAGTTGCCAGCCGGCAGCGGAGCTAATAAATATGTAAGTAAAATGATGAGAGAACCGATCAGGGACTGGAGAGTGTTCAACGAGCTGTTAGACACTAAATACGCTGACGGCGACCATATTATTAATACATTCAACCAATTTATTGAAAAATATCATATAGACATACCAACCCATCTCTATTCTGAGATCGTTGGTTCTATTAAGGCAGGCGCCGGCACGACTACTCATAATAGGCGTTTAGAGAACATACTCGCCAAGTTATACGAGGAGAAGATTCTTAAAGGTGGATTCTTGAAGAAGGATTATCTCAAGATTATCCCAGACAACCGCGTGCTTGACGGGGAATACCTACCGGCTGACGGATCCATGATGAGCCTCAAAACATTCAGGCAAATGTTCGGGCCTGAAATCAAAGGTGATGTCATTACTGGTAAAGAAGGGTTCCTGGTCTGGAAAAATACAGGAAAGCCGGTTTATATAGCCAGTGTGAGATATCCGATCAACTCAGTAGACAACATCTCTCGCCTTAAAATATACTTAGGTGAAAACTATAATGTACATAACCTGGGCAGGAGCAACATAATGTTATCGCACATGGATGTATATGGACGCAAGAACGGTGACTACGATGGCGACACCTCCGCGATCTTCGCCATAGGAAAGGAATACGGCATGCTTCCGGAAGGTCTAGGTGACATTATTGCTAAACAAGCAATGATAATACCTAAAGCTTCAATCGGAGAAAAGAGAGCAGAAAAACCATTGTCGGCTGAAGGTCTGAAAGACTTAGCAAAGAACGTTTGGGTCGGTCAAGATGCTATTAATAATTCTGCCGCTGCCTCTCGTGTAATGGAAATGTACCAAGAATCCGGTGCAAGATTTGTCGCTACAGGAGACGGTGTGAAACAGGACAGAGTAGTAAACCTTTATTACGGTAATTCTAAGAAACCGGTTCTATATAAGCACAAGGTTAAGCAGGCAGACGGTACAGAGAAGGAAGTGGAAGGCCCTGTTATAATTATTGATCACAAAAAAACGCCACTTAAGACACCGCAGCCGGATATAGAGGCAGTAGTTAATTATGGTGACGAAGGAAGAGCATTAGCTAAATCAATCAACGGGATGGCAGTAGATGCAGCCAAGACAAATGATATATATAATTTAATAAAAGAACAGAACCAATACTTGCCAGGAAAGAGGAAAGGATCAGCGCCTGAACAATCCGGTATGACAAAAGAGATGATGTTTAGGATGTTTTTCAGGGAAACCGGCAAGGATAGATTAGATGATCCTTCTGTATTACAGGCTATAGCTAAGGTGGATAAGGAGTTCCAGGTACCGCATAAACTATCTAAGGGAGACAAGCCTGCCGACATACTCGATAATCTTGGCAAAAAAGCTGATCTAATGGAGGGTGAAATACCTCCTAGTAAGCTCAAGGATCTAGAAACAGCTGTTAATGAGGTTCTGACTCTAAACGAGACAATAGAATCCAGGGGAGGAATCTTGCATCCAGCGCTAGAAGTGTTCCAAGATATGGCGGGGTATAAGGCTCCGGCAGACAGAGCCGCTGATCTAAAACTACAATATGAGTCAGACACAGCCGGCGGCCAGAGAGTCGATACCTTGTTCGAGCATTTTAATATAAGTAAAACTAACAGCCAGGGTTACGAGGGGATGGCGGACGCTCAGAAGAAGAACCTGCTTAAAATTACAGAGCTTGTTTCTAAGACGACTGATCAGTACAGCAAATACAAAACCAAGGAAATCCATAATTATGACAAATGGAACGCTGAACGTGAAAAGGAATACAACTTATATAAAATGGGGGCCGATAAATATAAACAGCAAAATCCTGAATATGAGATACAGTCAGAGGCAGAGTGGAGCAAACGGACCTCTTCCCCAAACCAGGTACAGCACAGACCACCTAATCAAACCTACGAACAATATCGAGAGGGCGATGCTCTCGGGATGACCCAGAAGGAATACTTCGACAGTATCGCAGGGGAGATTAGAAAGAAGATGGTGCTAGAGCTCAAGAGGCTTGATCGTGTCTTAACGCAAGTAGAGATGGACAAACTGATTAACTTCTTGATCACAGACCAACGTGCCAACATAAAAAGCCATCCAAAGTGGAGGGCTCATAACGATAATAAGGGTGCTAATATGGTCTGGAGATACGATGAAATAATTCCTAGAAGTCCTGCCCAAGCTCGGGTTTATTATAAAACTAAGGAAAACCTAGGAGAATTTAGCGTGAAAGATGCCGAAATGGTGAAAGAGGAATTAGGTGCAGTTGATGAAAATTTGCAGAGGACTTTCTTTGAAAGAAAAGACGGATTTGTTACCGAAGAGGCAATGGCAACTGATGCCAAGGACGAGCCTTTAGAAAGGGAAACCATAGAAGATTGGGGGAAAAGACTCAGAGACCAATTAAAAGAAGAGGGGGCACTCTA
>DATKUS010000236.1:0-3204 GCA_035530535.1 Bacteroidales bacterium | reverse complement strand
TCTTTCTTCCTGACATGCGGGTAAGCACCAATAAGTGTTTCTTCTACTGCATCGGAGACCAGGAAAAGTCTCTCTTTCATTATTTTCTTGCTTATTGCAATCATGTCATAATGAACATGGATGCCGTCAGCTATGATGCTGGCGCATGCCTGATCACTCATGAAGGCTGCTCCGGGGAGACCAGGATTGCGATGGAGCATCGGTGACATTGCATTGAAAAGATGGGTCACCGTGCGCACGCCGTTCCTGAAGCCTTCCATAGCTTCCCCGTAGGTGGCATTACTATGTCCTGCTGCAACGATTACACCACTGTCATTCAGGAGCTTTATTACATCACTGCTGCAGACCTCAGGAGCGAGTGTTATCATCCTGAGGGTCCCGCCCGCCTCTTTCAGTAAATCTTCCACCTCTTTTAAATGAGGCTGCCTTATATATTGTTTTGTATGTGCTCCGCACCTGGCAGTGCTGATATAAGGCCCTTCAAAATGGAGTCCCAGGACTGCGGGATGAGGATTCTCCCTCACTACGCGGATCACTTCCCGGTACACTTCAGGCTCATTGGTGGGGATTGCAATAAGGAAGCCTGTGGTACCGCTTTTTACGATGCTTTCAGCCATTGCATGCAATGCTTCAGGAGAAGGTTTATCGGAAAAAAGATACCCTCCGCCACCGGCTATCTGCAGGTCAATAAGGCCCGGTGCAATATATTTACCGGTACAGTCAACGATTTTTGCGCCTGGCGGAATTTCATGATTGTCGGTGACGGCGCTAATTTTTTCATTTTCAATAAGCAGGGTCCTCCCGGTGATCACTTCCCCGCCGGTATATATTGTTGCATTGGTTAAAGCTGTGAACATGAATGGAAAGTACAATTATATCT
This sequence comes from Bacteroidales bacterium, assembly GCA_035530535.1. Classification (GTDB taxonomy): domain Bacteria; phylum Bacteroidota; class Bacteroidia; order Bacteroidales; family VadinHA17; genus SR-FBR-E99. The sequence continues at coordinate 2,324 of DATKUS010000236.1, read as the reverse complement.
CCAAAGTTATTGAATTATTGGCTTAATTCGAGAAATCCCGGTAAGTTTCCCCTCCTCGCTGAGGAGGGGAGCCGTCCACATGAGAAAATTTCCCCTCCTGATTCAGGAGGGGTCAGGCCTGCCGTGAATCCCAAAATGCCGGAAAGTTGATCAGGACTGGGGGTGGTAATATATGATTTTCCTCTGTAAGGAAATTTCCCCTCCTCGCTGAGGAGGGGCGCCGTCCACCACCCGGCGGACGGTGGGAGGTATGACTCACTTAATAGATAAAACCCTAAATTTACATTGTCCGTACGGGTACCTCAACCCCGGCAAAAATCTCAAAACATGAAGCAACTTGCAATTCTGATACTGGCAACATTTTATTCCTTCCTCTTACAGGCCCAGCTACTGCCGGGATTTAAAATCTCCGGCCTATTTAACGAGCAGCAGATTGTCATTGAAAATTCTCCTCCCGGAACAAGGATATTGATTAATGCACCGCTGGAAGGTTTTGGGAAAGATGACCATGTACTCCTTGTAATTTTCGCCCTACCTAACGGCAACACGATCGAGCAGACTTTCGGCAAAAAGCTGAAAGAGGGAGACGACTGGCATTTTGATATCCAGCACATTGGTGCACAAACAAGGTTCTTAAGGGGCGTATTAAAGGATCAGACGCTCGTTGTTGCTTATCTTGAAAACAGCCGGAAGAGCTGGCCGGCATGGAATGCCAATACACCTGATTATAAAGAGCAGGTAACTAAGATGGTAAATGATATCAGAGATTTATTTACTGAATGGGATCCGCAGATTGTACTCAACGGTCACAGCGGCGGAGGAAGATTCATCTTCAGTTATCTGGATGCCTCTGAGGATATTCCTGAAGATGTTGTAAGAATATCATTCCTGGACAGTAATTACGGCTATGAAGACACTGTTTACGGTCCGAAACTGGTCAGGTGGCTGAGGTCAGGCAAGGATAAATACCTCTGTGCCCTGGCTTATAACGACAGTGTAGTGATCTATAACGAAAAACCCCTGGTATCACCAACCGGCGGTACATGGTACCGTACCCGGATGATGCAAAAATTCCTCTCCGGCTCATTCCGCTTCAGAAAAGAGAATAATGACACCCTTATCTGGTACAGTGCACTGAAGGGCAGAGCAGAAGTAATTCTGAAAACAAATCCGGAAAAGAAAATATTCCATACCGTTCAGGTAGAACGCAACGGATTCATTCACAGTATGCTGAGTGGCACCGGACTGGACCAGAGGGGTTATGCTTATTTCGGACCGCGGGCATATTCCGACTTTATAGCTGACCGGGTTAATATTCCTGTACAGAGACTTAATATACCTGCCCGCAGTGCAGCCGCAGAGTCAGGCTCTGACTTTATGAAGCGTATTGCTCTCTTACCCCTCAATGAGCGTGAAGAGGAAATATTTAAAGCCATTTCATCAGGAAATATTCCGGATTTTCTGCGCAACATGATTACAGTCAATGACTCTATTGCCGATGCTCAGGGAGTGATTCACAGTGTGGAATATGAGGTTCTGCCAGATTACCTGGCTGTTGGCAGCAACGCTGATTTCTGCCGCATCCCGATGAGCCCTCACACTGCACAACGACTGGCAGATCTTTTTGGTGCCTCAATGATCACTGCAAAGATCAGCGACCGGATTTACAGGATGGCGGAGGTAAAACTGACCCCGTTCAACTATGTGCCGGTTGGTAATACCAATGAACTGGTTACAAAATTTGAGGACCACAATGCACAGATTGAAAAACAGCTGGCAGAGGCAGGAGGGAGCCATGGCCAGCTGGTTGCCGGAATAAAGAAAGATGTCATTCTGGCTTCACGACTGACGGATCAGCATGACAGAGTTATCATCTATGGCTGGCATAAGCCTGATGGAAAGCCAATACAGCCGGTTTATAGCAAACATGTCGACTGGTACGTAGACTACAGTCATGGTATCCGGTTTATAAATAACCAGGTGCTTCTTGACGGCACCCCAACTTTATTTACCGATATCCTGAAAGACCCCGTGCTGTTTAAGCTTTTCAGCGATGAAGAGACACCAATGACTCAGCCTGCTTATAAAAAGCTATAACCCGCTGATTTAAAAATTCTTAATTCTTAATTCTTAATTCTTAATTCCTCAGCCCTTTCTGATCTCCTCCTTCAACCTCTGAATATGGCCGCGACCTAACCCCTTGACTTCGCAGCCAAGCTGGAAATAACGCCTGATTTTCTCATCTGTCAGTATTCCGAAGCAGTCAATTATGGCTGCAGGCTGACCGATAGTCCTTACCATTTCATCAGGATCAAGGTGAAGAT
>DATKUS010000235.1:0-4889 GCA_035530535.1 Bacteroidales bacterium | reverse complement strand
ACACGTAATTCGATACCCTGATTGTACATCTCACCGATGTTCTGATCCTGTTCTGTAATACCGCTGGATGCTGGAAGAGGAACAGAGAATAAAAGATTTGAGGAAACTCGGTGGTAGAACTCGATTGACCCGGACACTCTCTTCAGCAGTGAAAACTCTAGTGCAACGTCAAATGCGTTGTTAGACTCCCATGTAAGTGATTCATTTGAGAGACTGGATTGAACAAGTCCCGGTTCAAAAGCATTGTTTCTGCCAAGATCATACAGGGCCTGCCATGCATAATACCCTATGCCGTTATCATTACCAACAGCACCGTATGATGTCCTCAGTTTCATCATATCTATCCAATCCTGCGACTTGATGAAATTCTCGGCATCCATGCGCCATGCAGCACTTACTGACCAGAAGTTACCCCAGCGGGTGTCTTTGAAAAACTTCGATGAAGCATCACGGCGATATGAGGCTGAGAAGAAATATTTCTCATTGAAGTTATAATTCAGACGTGTGAAATAACCTTCGGTCCTGTACTTATCTGTATATGATGTAAGGCTGTTGGTGGTTGTGAAGTTGATCAGTTCAGTGATACCGTCAACGATCTGTCCCTGGCGGAAACCGCGTAAATAATTGTAGGTATAATCAAAATTCTCATGGCCAAGGAGCACTTCAACAGAATGAACATCAAATGTCTTGCTGTAATTCAGCAACTGGTTGACGGTAATGCCTGTGGTAAGTGAGTTAACGCGCTCACCACGACCTGCAGGAGCTCCGTCGCCTACAATCTTGTTCTCAAATGATGATCCGTTGTAGGATGAGATGTCCCCGCTCAGGTTAAGTGTGAATTTGAAATCCTTAAGGAAGAGAATATCAACATAGGTTCTTGCACCCAGCACCGTCCTCTTAAACAGGTCATCATTCCACAATGTCTCTGCAACAACATGTCTTCCGGGACTTGCACCTGCGACCCTTGTAGGAAGACCTGGCAGGTTTCCGAGGTCATAAATGTAACCCCCGGTTGCCGGATCAATCAGGTAATCACCTGTTACAGGATCATGAGCATAAACCGGGTAAATAGGACCCATGCTACGTGTGAAAAAGAACGGGTTGACATAGTAGGTTCCTCCTGAAGAGGCAACATTTGAATTTGTAAGCGTGCCTGAGAGGTTCAGCCCGGTGCGTATCCATTTTTTGGGGGTGGTGTTCACGTTCATACGACCGGTAATGCGCTGAAAATCTGATTTGAGAACATAGCCCTTTTCATTCAGGTAACCCAGGGAAACATAATAGTCACTCTTGTCAGTTCCGCCGTTAAAAGTAAGACCGTAGTCACTGCGATTCCCTAGTCTCATTATAGGAGACTGCCAGTCAAGGTCGCCGGCATAGTCACCAAGGATCTTTGCACTGGAATTAAGCTTTCCGTCGGTTCCTACAACCTGATCATTGGCCAGATTGGTAATATTGTAACCAACACGGGTTATCAGGTTATTCGTTGAGTTCTGTGCTGCTATTGCAGGAGCAACAGGTGTTGAAGCAAAGATCTGCCTGTTATAGTCAGCTTCCCACATCAGTGGATAATAATTCAGTCCCTGTATCCTTTCATATTCAGGAATGGACCTGGTGCTTATGCCCTGGGTCATAGTGAACTGAACAGCAGTCCTGTCCTTATTACCTCTTTTGGTAGTGATCATTACAACACCGTTGGCGGCTCTGTTTCCATAAAGAGCTGATGAAGCTGCATCCTTAAGGATTGAGATATTATCAATATCGTTGCTGTTAAGGCTGTTTATGTTGCCTGAAAAAGGCACACCGTCAACAACATACAGAGGATCATTAGAGGCAGAAACGGAACCGAAACCACGGATACGTATATCCTGTCCTGATCCCGGCTGACCGCTTGCAGAGGTCACCTGGATACCTGGGTTGGTACCCTCAATAGCGTTGGTGATGTTGGTTATAGGCCTGGTCTCGATCTTCTTGCTATTTATCTGAGCAGTTGATCCGGTAAAAGAGCCCTTTTTGGCTGTACCGTAGGCAATAACAACAACCTCATCCATTGCTACAAGATCAGGAACAAGTGTTACATTGATCCTGGTCCTTCCGTTGATAGGCACAACCTGGCTCTGCATCCCGATAAACGAGAATTCCAGAGCGGTGGCGCCTGTGGGGGCTGACAGGTTAAAAACACCATCGATCCCCGTTGAGGTCCCGATAGTTGTTCCCTGCACTCTTACGGTTACACCCGGCACTGGAAGCCCGTCTTCAGAGCTCGTTACCACGCCAGTGATCTGTACTGTCTGACCTGTTGCTAACAGGCCTGTAACCATCACCAGTACAATCATCATGAATAGTTTTCTCATAGTGATAGTTTAGGGTTAAATGAATTTATGCAATATAAATAAAAAATCATTAGCAAGCATCAGTGATGTTTTAAAGCATCAAATTGATTTCAGCACCAGATCAAGTATCTCTCTTTCATATTCCGCAGCCTTCACCTCTATGGTCTCTCCCTCTTTTAAGATATTTTCAGCAAAGGACCGGTCTTTCAGGTTGCTGACGTTAATCCTTACGTTTAAATATGCGCCTCTGATACACGCCCTTGTTGCCAACACACCCACAGCAGCATCAGTCACGGAGTTGGGATTACCCGTGGTGACCATTGCTTCAAGGAGTTCAAAGCTTTTAAATGCTTCCTGCATGACAGTAAACGGTATCACAGACGCATGTTTTGTTGCATTTTCAATGGCCAGGCTGCGGGCGGCTTTCTCCTCATCACTCTTCTTCGGCATCTCAAAAGCCTTCATTATATTATTAAATGCATCGGTATCCTCATCCACCAGCTCAAGCAGCCTCTTTTGCATTGTAGCGCCCTTCTCCGCCCATGCGGCGAAATCCTCCCACCGGTCATCCCATCCTCTCTTGTGGCTTGAGAGGTTTGCTGCCATTGTTCCCAGTGCCGCTCCCAAAGCGCCCATGGATGCCGACACTGAGCCGCCTCCAGGCGCCGGCGAGTCGGATGATGCTGCCCAGACGAAATCCGACAAGGTCAGATCAACAAGTTTCTTCTGATCTTTTTTCTTCAGCATATACTCAATTATTTTTTTATCAGGATTGAAGGGTTTTAGTTCCGAGAGACCCATTGACTTTACAGCGATAGCTATCAGTTCTGCATCGGAGACCCCCGCTGACCGCTGCTGCTTGTGTAGAAAATACTTTCCGGCATCAACCATCGACTTTAGCGGAATAAGCCCCACAAGTTCCGATCCTGTCACTCTTATACCCCGTGCATCAGCTTTCCTGCATACCTCATCAAAGGCAGTATGGACCGGAGTGACCCCTATATTGGTCAGGTTCATCGATATCTGTGCTATGCCATATTCAGGAATAAACCAGCCAATGGCCTTCACCGCTTTCAGGGACCCGGGTATCATAACCGGATCACCATCTGCATCCCTTATAACCTTGCCGGTGACCGGGTCACCCTCACGCTGCTCGCGTCCGCGTTCACGTACATCAAAAGCAATGGCATTTGCCCTGCGCGTTGAGGTTGTATTCAGATTGACATTGAAGGCCACCAGAAAATCCCGGGCGCCTACGATGACAGCGCCTGCACCGGGATGAAACGTGGCGGGACCGAAATCCGGTTTCCATTCAGGGTCAGCAAGCTTCTTCTTAAGTCCTTCATACTCCCCTGCCCTTACTGCTGCAAGATTCCTTCGTTTATCCTCAAATGCCGCTTCTTCATAACAGTATACCGGCAGGGATAATTCGGTTCCGATTTTATCACCCAGCCGGCGGGCATATTCTACCGTCTCTCCCATTGTAATACCTGCCACGGGGACCAGGGGGCATACGTCAGTTGCTCCCATGCGGGGATGAGCCCCGGTATGCTTCGACATATCTATGACTTCTGATGCTTTTTTTACAGCCAGAAAGGCAGCTTCACATACTGCCTCCGGAGAACCGGTAAAGGTAAGGAAACAAACCATCTGGGTCAGAACAGACATACCCCCCAATGCCCAAAACCTAATGAAAGCAATCGGAATGAGAATCCCACCAAAAATATTACAAAAAACACAAATGTAGTGGCACCAACTTTTTTTCGATAGGCTATATTGTTGTTTATGTGAATCTTAACACTTATCAACTGTCAAACTCGGGAATTAACAACTTTTAACAACCAAATTATTCACTTCGCGGGGCGATCAAAAATAAAGGGCTTCCGTCCGCAGGAAGCCCTTTATTATTATAAGAGTGACGAACTAAAGGTCATTCTGAACCATCTGTTTGTTTGAGTCCATTTCCTGTTTTGGTACCAGCCATTCCCATCTCACGTCACCTGCCGGGATATCCAGAACGGTGCAGAGGGCAACCTGGTGGTTGGCACCGTTTCTGTCAAGCGGAAGGTTAAGGCGTTTAAGGTCCGTGAAGCGGAATCCTTCTCCCCACAGTTCAAGGCGGCGGTTAAGCATGATCTCATCAATAAGGGCAGTGCCGGTATTTGTTGATGCAACATAGTTTGCAGGAACAGTTTCACGGTTTTCCCTGAGAGCGTTAAGAGCATCCTGAGCCTCGGTATCATGTCCGCCCATGCGTGCATAAGCTTCAGCTTCGATAAGATACATTTCAGCAGCTCTCATATAAACCACATCACCGCGTGAATCAGCACCGCCGGCAGCAAGATACTTCTGGCTGGTATAAGGCTTCCTTGTAAAGTTGGAAGGAAGAGGAGGATCAAGCTCTGTGTGCAGGCCTGTGGGGTCAAAATTAGCCTTACGAACATCCGTGGCTGTGAAGATCGGATCGTTGTAAAGCAGTGTGTTGATAGCCTTGGGATTGCCCCTGATGTTTGTTGAGCTGAAGTTCCTCGACATATAAGCGAAGTATGAGTAGAA
>DATKUS010000234.1:0-10300 GCA_035530535.1 Bacteroidales bacterium | reverse complement strand
TGATTCATCTGTTATAGTAAAGATAAGATAAGGCTTTATCTCACGTTCTTCGAGGCTGAGATCGCGGGCCGTAGGCTGTGGGATATATTCGCCTTTTGCAAAGAGCTTCTTGTCTGCCTCCTTACGAATGTCACTTGCAATTTTTGGAACAGTATCGACATAATATGTGAAGGTAGCTCCCAGCGGAGGATTTGATGCCATATAATACATCGAGCCCTGCTGGTCAAACTCACTGTTACGCACGAACATCTTAGCCTCCTTTATGGGGAAGATATAACCCGGTTTGTCAAGAATATCCTTCTTATAATTACGTATAGGTGTATAATCATCAATGATGTAAAAACCTCTTCCGAAGGTTGCTATCACTATGTCGTTCTCACGTTCCTGAATAGCTATGTCACGTACGGGTATTGTAGGCAATCCATTTTTGAACTCTGTCCAGCTTGCACCGCCGTCAAAGGAGATGAAGAAGCTGAACTCGGTGCCGAGGAAGAGTAGATTCGGATTGACAGGATCCTGTTCAATAGTGTGTACCGGCCCTGTCTTTGGAAGATTTGCACTGATTGATACCCAGCTTTTTCCTTTGTTGGTGCTTTTCAGAACATAAGGAGTAAAGTCGTCACGTTGGTGGTTATTGAATGTGGCATAAACCGCATTAGCATCAAACCTGTCAGCAAGGATGTCACTTACGTAGGTATATTCAGGCACACCCGGGAAGGTCTTGATCATGTTCCAATCTGTGCCGCCGTTTTCAGTGACTGCAATGACACCGTCATCGCTTCCTGTGTAGATGAGGTCTTTCTGAACCCTGGATTCTGTAAGTGAAACGATTAATCCCCAGAGCGAGGTGGATCTATCCTTCGCTACCGCCTCAACAGGCCAATATTTGTCCATCACCTTGAAATTATTTCTGTCCTCATTACGTGAAAGATCAGGCGAAATCTTTGTCCAGTGGCTACCCTGGTCATCACTGCGGAAGAGAAAATTGGCAGCCATATAGATACGCTTGTTATCTGATGGGCAAATAAGTATGGGGGTGTCCCAATACCAGCGGTAGGTGAGTTCCCCTTCAGCCGGATATGGTTTTATGCTTACACTCTGTCCGCTTTTGCGGTCAAACCTTGCAGCATTGCCGTACTGTGATTCAGTATAGACGATGTTTGGGTCTTTGGGATCCACTGTCACCCAGAATCCGTCGCCGCCCTGAGTTACAAACCAGTCGTCATTGGTAACACCGTCACTGTTATTTGCTGACGGTCCGCCCATTGAGTTATTGTCCTGTGTTCCGCCGTAGACATAATAGAACGGGTAGGAATTATCAACGGCAACTCTGTAGAATTGGGTCACCGGGAGGTTTGACTTGAAGATAAAGTTCTTGCCCGCATCAAAAGATTCATATATGCCACCGTCGCCTCCAATATAAAAATGATCGGTATTATCCGGATCAATCCAAATAGCATGGTCATCAACATGACGTCCTTTATTGCCTATTACTCTCCATGTCTTACCGCCGTCATTTGTCACCTGTGAAACGGTTTCGGTGCTGTAAACAGTATTTACATCTTTCGGGTCACAAACAATCTCGTTATAATACTGTCCGCTTTCATGGTGCGAGCTTATCTTTTCCCATGAGGCTCCCCTGTTGGTTGTCCGGAAGAACCCTCCGCTTTCGCCCTGGGCCTCCATAATGATATAAAGGACATCATTGTTTACTGGTGACATGGCAATTCCCATACCTCCTATGTCATCTTTTGGCAGGCCATTCATTATCTTATCAAAGGTTTTACCTCCGTCTTTTGATTTATATACTGCTGATTCGGAGCCTCCGCTTATCTTTTGGCCAATATGCCTGCGGCGCTGTTCCGATGTTGCATAGATGACATCAGGGTTACGCGGATCAAGAATAACATTATTGACCCCGGTATTCTCACTGATATTCAGGATCTTTGTCCATGTCTTACCGCCGTCGGTTGTTTTATAGAGTCCGCGCTCACTTCCGGGGCCCCAAACAGAGCCTTCTGCAGCCACATAAACAACATCGCTGTTATGTGGATCAATGGCTATCATTCCGATCTGCCTTGACTCCTTGAGACCCATGTTCTTCCATGATGCACCTGCATCTTCGGAACGGTATACACCGTCGCCCCAGCCCAGGGCGCGCTGGTGATTGTTCTCACCCGTGCCGGCCCAGATTACATTATGGTTACCCGGATCTATCATAAGACAACCTATCGCATATGCGCCATACTTGTCAAATATGGGATCCCAGGTGGTTCCATTATTTGTGGTCTTCCAGATGTTGCCGGATGCAACTGCTGCGTATATTTCTGAATGATTGGACGGATTGACGGCAAAGTCGGCAATACGTCCCGAGGCCCATGCCGGACCTATGGAACGGAACTTGAGACTGCTGAACAGTGATGACGGCACCGCAGGTTTCATCTGCTTCTCGGTAACCTTCACATCTTTCTTTACATCCTTCTTCTGAGCCCACAGTCCCGTTGAACCTGCAAAAAGAAGTGCAAGGGTAATTGTAAAAACTTTCTTCATGTTATAGTGATTTGGTTAATTTCAGAATGACCAAGGTAAGAAAAGGAGTAATATCAGGTATAATTTTAACGTTATTTAATTATTTTGCCGGGACTCACAAAAGAGATCATGAACGACAGATATTTTACACGCAGAACCATTAGGAAATACAGGGAGGAAACCGTCAGCGCCAGCCTCCTGAACCGGATACTTGAGGCCGGAACGAGGGCGTCGACAACCGGCAATATGCAGGTTTACAGCATAATAATTACTCGTGATGCAGAGATGAAAGTAAAACTTGCCCCGGCTCACTTCAACCAGTCTATGGTCACTTCTGCTCCGGTGGTGCTCACATTCTGTGCCGACTTTAACAGGTTCAGCAAGTGGTGCAGGCAGCGTGAAGCTGTACCCGGCTATGACAACTTTCTGTCATTTATGACAGCCGCCATTGATGCTCTGCTGGTGGCGCAGACTGTCTGCAATGCGGCAGAGGAGGAGGGACTGGGTATCTGTTACCTGGGCACTACCACCTATAATGCTGACAAAATAATTGAAGTGCTACGTTTGCCTTCCGGCGTTGTGCCCGTAACTACCGTCACTGTCGGCTGGCCTGCGGAGGAACCTGAACAGGTTGACAGGCTGCCGCTGAGCGCTGTTATCCATGAAGAAATGTATCAGGACTATACCCCTCAGATGATAGATGAACTTTACAGGGAGAAAGAGGGGCGGGAAGACTCCAGGAAGTTTGTCTCTGAGAATAATAAGACAACCCTGGCACAGGTATTTACAGATGTGCGTTATAAAAAGGAAGACAACGAATTCTTCACCGCCAAATTCCTGGAGGTGCTCAGGAAACAAGGGTTCATGCCGTAGGCATGGGGCAAGGAGCATGGGGGAATTAAGAATTAAGAATTAAGAATTCGGTGCCTAATTCTTCGGCAATTACCCTCAGGTCTTCCACCACGGCAGGCACAAGTTTCAGGCCTTCCTTTATATATTTTTTCTCAGCCTCTCTTTCAGGATCGCCCGGGATAAGAACTTTGGTTTCACCCTTTGAAGGCTTCGCATTGCGGAAGGTATGTATCCACTCATCCATAGAAGCCTTGAATTCTGCAGCAGGTCTGAAGGCGTCAATACGCATGGCACCGAAAAAGTGGCCGGTTCCTTCACCCACTTTTTTGTCAAGCACCGGCAGGTATGCCACACTTGGAGGTACAAAAGGTCCGAAGTTGGCTCCGCTGAAGAGGGAGCTGAATATATCAACCACCGCAGTCATGCAATAACCCTTGTGGCTCCCGTGTTCACGGTCGCCGCCGAGGGTAAGCATTGAACCGCCTCTTCGTAATATGGAGGGGTCGTCTGAGGGAATCCCGTCGGCATCCTGCACGAATCCGTACGGTACCTTCTCATTTTTCTTTTCGGCCACGGCCAGTTTACCGCGGGCAATTGGTGTTGTAGCAAAATCAGCCACAAAAGGGGGTTCATTAAGTGCCGGCACAGCCACAGCAAGTGGGTTGGTGCCGAGGTAACGGCTTACAGACCAGGTGGGTGCTACCAGAGGATTGGCATTGGTGACACATATGCCAACCATGTCATGTTCAAGTGCCATCATGGCATAATATCCGGCAATGCCGAAGTGGTTGGAGTTGCGCGTAGCCACCCAACCTGTTCCTGTGACAGAGGCTTTTTCAATGGCCAATTTCATCGATCTCATCCCTGCAATCATCCCGAATCCCCTGTCGCCGTCAACAACGGCAGTTGAAGGGGTCTCATGCACCACCTTAACAACAGGGGTGGCATTCACCCTTCCGGCCTTCCACATATCATAGTATTCTTTCACGCGGATCATGCCATGCGAAGAGTAGTTACGCAATTCGGCCGCAATGAGCACCCTGGCAACTGACATGGCATCGCTGCGGCTGCAACCGATGCGCATGAAGATATCTGTCGTAAAATCAAGAAGGTATTCAGACCGGAAGTTCTTTTCATCCATTATTATCAATGTTTACGGTGAATGTATATTCCGCTTGCCTGGGCAGTGGGAGTAATGACAATGTCATTCAGGTTCACATGGGCAGGCTGCGTGGCGGCGAAGTATATTACAGAAGCAATGTCAGCTCCGCTGAGAGGAACAACACCTGCATAAGGAACCTTCGCTTTGCCTATGTCGCCTTTGAAACGCACAATAGAAAATTCTGTTTCCGTCATTCCGGGAGCAATATTGGTGACTTTTATGCCATGGCTGAGAAGGTCAATGCGCATACCTCTTGAAAGTGCATCAACAGCATGTTTTGAGGCGCAGTATACAGCACCGTTCTCATAAACCTCCTTGCCTGCTATTGAGGCCACATTGATAATATGACCGCTGCCCTGCTTTACCATTCCGGGGACAATGGTGCGTGTCACATACAGCAAACCCTTGACATTCGTATCGATCATGCGGTCCCAGTCATCCGTCTCACCCTCATCAATGTGATTTAGCCCTACTGCCAGTCCTGCATTATTAATAAGTATATCAACCTTATTCCATTCCGCGGGAAGGTTTCCAAGATGCTTCTCCACCTCTTTTTTCTCCCTTACGTCAAAACACAGGGGGAGGACTTCAACACCGTACTCCTGAACAAGATGCTCGGTAAGCTCATCAAGACGTTCTTTTCTGCGGCCGGTTATTATCAGCCTGCATACTGCTTCAGCGAACTTTATTGCTGAGGCTTCTCCGATGCCGGATGTGGCTCCCGTAATAAGTACTGTTTTTCTCATGATAATATGTTTTTCGAAGGGACAAAAATAATCATTAATGTGGGTATCTTTGGCACCGAAAGAAAAAATGATGAGAGAGACAAAAATTGTTAATAAAGCCGGCAGGGAAGAGGTTGAGCAGATGTTCAATTCCATTGCAGGATATTATGATTTCCTCAATCATTTTCTGTCTCTCGGGACAGACCGGTGGTGGCGCCGGCGAGCAATAAGTACAATAGGAAGACACTTACAGCCCGTGAGAATACTTGATGTTGCAACCGGAACGGGAGATCTGGCTATCGCCTCACTACGACTTAATCCGGTGAAGGTGACAGGGATAGATATCAGTGACGGGATGCTTGAGCTGGGACGTAGAAAAATTGCAGAGCATCACCTTGATGATAAGATCGAGCTTCTCAAGGGCGACTCAGAAGCGATAAACTTTGCCGATGATACATTTGATGTTGTAATGGTGGCTTTCGGGGTACGTAATTTTGAACATACATTAACAGGTCTGAATGAAATGTTCAGGGTTCTCAGACCACGGGGCATGATTATGGTGCTTGAGTTTTCAAGACCCTCACTCTTCCCGTTCAAACAGATATATAATTTTTACTTCACCCGGGTCCTGCCGTGGATTGGCAGAAGGGTGTCAGGCGACAACAGCGCATATAAATATCTCCCGGAGTCAGTTATGTCATTCGCTGATAATGAAGTATTCCTGAAACTCCTGCGTGAAGCCGGATTCGTTTGTGAAAAGCAGAAGAAACTCAGTGGAGGAATTGCCAGCATTTATTACGGATTTAAACAGTGATTTTCTTGAAATACAATAATCTTCATATTTTCCGTTTTTAAAAGAGTATTATCTTAATGATCGTGCCAAAGAAAGCGTTTATACTTATTTTCCTGTTGATGTCACTGGCGCTGTCTGCCCAAAAGTCAAAGCCCAAGAACGATTCCAATTATGATGAAAGGATGCTCCATTTCGGATTCAGCATGGGTGTAAGCACCTTGGATTTTAACGTGAAGCCCTCAGCAGCTGGATTCGCGATAGACCACCTCATTCCGGAGGTTGTCTCACTGAAACCGGGCATCAATATACAGATAGTGATGGATTACCGGCCGGCAACATATTTTGATGTTCGGTTTCTGCCGGGTGTCTCTTTCGGCCAGAGGACGATAAATTTTTACAGGAACGATACTCTTATCAACGGGCAGCAGATCCTTGAATCCTCTTTTCTTGAATTCCCCCTGATGCTGAAAGCCAAGGGGATGAGGCTTAACAACTCAAGGCCATATCTCATTGGCGGGCTTAATTTCAGATATGACCTTGCCGGCAAGAAGGAGTATGACAGCGACCGGCCGGTGTACATAAGACTACGCCGCAGTGATCTATATTATGAGGCAGGGGCCGGAATAGATTTCTACCTGCCTTACTTCAAGCTTACTGTTGAGGCGAAGATGTCAAACGGGATACGTGATGTGCTGATACATGATCCGGCACCCGGTTACCCTCAGTACAGCAATGCGATACAGTCATTGAGATCGCAGATATGGGTTCTCTCCTTCCATTTTGAATGATCATGGCTGAAGAGCTCAGCCTGGTATTGCCTCCGGAGGTGGCCTTTGATGAGGCTGCTCTGCATGCATTTATAGTTAAGAAGGCAGGGAGGAACGACATAATGTTACATATTGTGAAACGTTCCGTCGATGCCCGTCAGTCCTCGATTAAGGTCAATGTCACGGTTCAGCTTTTTGATCCGGAAGAAAACCCGGCGGAGATAGCGCCCCTTCAGGTTAACGATGTTACCCAGTCCCGTGAGGTTCTTATTGCGGGAAGCGGGCCGGCAGGCCTCTTTGCAGCCCTGAGGCTTATTGGGGATGGACTGAGGCCGGTTGTGATAGAGAGGGGCAGGGAGGTATCAGCACGTAAACGGGATGTAGCTGCAATAAGCACAAAACAGATTGTCGACGGAGATTCAAATTACTGTTACGGTGAAGGCGGTGCAGGAACCTTCTCTGACGGTAAGCTCTATACACGCTCAAAAAAGAGAGGCGACAACAGGCGCGTGCTCGAGCTTTTGGTAATCCATGGCGCTGATCCGGCCATACTGTTCGAGGCTCATCCCCACCTGGGGACTGACAGGTTGCCGCGAATAATAACTGCAATACGAAAGACAATAACTGATGCCGGCGGTATAATAATGTTCAGCAGCCGGATAACAGATATTAAAATTGAAGGGGGCGTTTTCAAAGGAGTGGTGGTAAACGGCACAGACTTTCTCCGGTCGGATGACCTGGTGCTTGCCACAGGTCATTCTGCACGTGACATATATTATATATTGAGCGAAAAGGGTATTCAGCTTGAATACAAGCCTTTTGCCATGGGTGTGAGGGTGGAACATCCGCAGGAGATGATAGACCGCATTCAGTATCACGGTAAAAGCAGGGGAAGTTTTCTGCCCGCAGCAGCCTATACTCTGGTCACGCAGGTGGAGGGCAGGGGAGTCTACTCATTCTGCATGTGTCCGGGTGGATTCATGGTCCCCTCGGCTACATCATCGGGTGAGGTTGTTGTCAATGGTATGTCTCCCTCGCATCGCAGCTCTTTATGGGCTAACAGCGGAATTGTCACTGAGATACGCCGGGAGGACGTGCCTGAAAAATACGGGACAGAAATCCTTGCCGGCCTCAGGTACCAGTCAGACCTGGAACAGCTTGCCTGGAAGGAGGGCGGGATGACGCAGCATGCCCCGGCGCAGAGACTGACGGACTTTGTAAACGGTAAGGCATCGGCATCACTTCCCCCGGGATCCTATTTCCCGGGACTGACACCCTCTGCTGTCCATGAATGGCTGCCGGAAGGAATAAGCATGAGGCTGCGCGAAGGATTTAAAGAATTCGGACGTAAGATGCCAGGGTTCATCACCGGTGAAGCCCTGGTCGCAGCTGTTGAGTCACGGACATCATCCCCGGTAAGGATAACCAGGGACAGGGAAATGATAAATGCCCAGGGTATCACAGGCCTTTACCCTGCAGGTGAGGGAGCAGGATATGCAGGCGGCATAGTGTCCTCTGCCGTTGACGGTATACTGGCGGCAGAGAAAATAAGTCAAAAGTCGAAAGTCTGAAAGTCTGAAAGTCGAAAGTCGAAAGTTAAAAGTCTGAAAGTCAAAAGATAAAAGTCACAAGACAAAAGTAAAACAATACACACTTTTATCTTTTTCCTTTTGTCTTTTATCCTTCTCACTTTCTTCTTGCAAACTCCGAGCAAATAATGGCGGCGGCCATGCTGACATTGAGCGATTCTATTCCGGAGAGTGGCTTCTCAGGGCCCGGGATGGTAATAAAGTCGGTGACAAGCGCCAGCATCCTGTCTGTCAGGCCTTTTGATTCATTGCCAAGGAGAATAATGCCCTGTGTTGCAAGCTCCTTTTGATATATTGAGTCGCCTCCGATTACTGTTCCATATACAGGAATGCGTTCCTGCCGGGTTCTCTCCAGTATCGGTTCCAGGGGTGTGTAGTGAACATTGACGTGAATGAATGCTCCCATTGTGGCCTGGAGTACCTTAGGATTATAAATGTCAACACATTCAGGTGAGCAGATAATATTCTTTATGCCAAACCATGCAGCTATCCGTATGATGGTCCCGAGATTGCCGGGATCCTGAACGTACTCCAGGGCCAGAGTAAGCCTTCCGGGCAGCGAAGCCTCGAGGAAGACGTTTTTTACTATCGGGGCTACCACAAGTACATTATGCGGCGTTTTAAGAGAGCTTATCTTCCTCAGTTCATCGTACCCCACAGTGACTACCTCCGAGGCCATGCCAAGAACTGCATCAGACTCTCCGGCAATCCACTCGGATTTGGCTGCCAGCAGTGTAACCCTGTTGCCGGCCATAAGATATTCCCTGACCAGCTTATCACCTTCAATGACAAATGACCCGGCTTCTTCCCTGGACCTCTTTTTCTGAAGGGAGAGGATCATCTTCGCCTGGTTTCGCGACAACATTTTATGCATCAGTTGATAATTGAAAATAGTATTTATAATGATATATTTGCTTTTACTAATCCTTCCGTAACCGTTGAATTATCCCGGAACAAATATAGAAATTACTCCTCCCAAACTGTTGGTCATGCTGCCCATAATTTTACTCGCGGCAGCCTGCAATCCCACCAGGTACGTGCCGGAAGGCGAGGTCCTGCTGAGCAAGAATGTCCTGGTAATCGGAAAAAGCGACAAGGCTCTTCCCCAGGATATTTCAAAGCCGGCCATGAAGCTATATATCAAGCAGTTGCCGAATAAGAGAATTTTCGGGTCGCGATTTCACCTTGGCCTTTATAACCTTTCGGACATTGAAAAGGAGCGCTGGCCTCACGGCTGGCTCAGGAAGATAGGTGAGGAACCGGTGATTTTTGACTCTCTTGCCGCAACAAGATCAAAAGATCAGCTTGAAAGTTACCTGGGGTCAAAAGGATACTTCAATGCGGTGGTTGATGAGACTGCCGAGATTGACAAAAAGGAAGCGGAAGTATTTTACAGAATAACCCCCGGAACGCCATATACTATTAAAGACATTAAATATGAGATAGAAGACTCTCTGCTCTACAGTCTTGTAATGATTGATACAATGAATTGTACCATAGAGAGGGGGATGGTATATGATGTGGACCTTCTCCAGAAGGAGAGGCTCAGGCTTGAGCGGTTCATACGGGATATCGGTTTTTATGCCTTCTCAACCGAAGATATCTTTTACAGGGTTGACAGCTCCCTGACCGGCAGACAGGTTAATGTCCATTATGTTGTGGCACAAAAAACAGCCCTTGACAGCCTGGGGAAACTAGTCTACACAACTCACCGGATGTACAGGGTAAGGGACATATATGTTTACCCCGAGTTTGATCCCAAGGAGGCAATGCGGGGGGGAGAAGAGTACACTAACTCCTTTGATACTGTGTATTTTAAAGGGGTATATTTCATAACACCTCCCGGCAGGCAGCTTGTGAAGACCGATGTAATAAAGCAATCA
>DATKUS010000233.1:0-3282 GCA_035530535.1 Bacteroidales bacterium | reverse complement strand
ATGATATTGGGTAACCACATTGCCAACGCGGGATTCAGGTCGCCCTTGAGCGAGAACTGTGATGCAAACTGAAGGAACAGAATATATGAGAATGTCAGCATCAGGCCAAGCCCTATCTGCATCCCTATCCCTCCCCTGATCTTCCGTGATGAGAGTGAGACACCTATAAGGGTAAGAACAAAAAATGCAAATGGCATGGCATATCGCCGGTGCTTCTCATTCAGGTATAGCTTCAGCTCATCGGAACCCTGCAGTTTGAGCACATCAATATAGTCTTCCAGTTCACGGTGGTTCATGGTACCCACGAACTCAGGCGACCGTGCAAAGTCATTGGGCGTGACATTCAGCGTGGTGTCAATTCGCCTGCCCGTGGTGAGCCTTTCGCCAAGGCTGTCGGTTTCCCTGATATAATACCACCAGGCCCCCCATTTGTTTATCGTCGTATCCCACCTGACCATCTGGGCTGTCATCTTTGACTCCAGCTTACCATGGTCATTGAACTTCTCCATGCTGAAGTTCCTCCCACTCTGTGTCAGGGCATTATATGACTCCATATAAATATAGACGTTGGGATAGACCTGCCTGTGAACCGATGAAACGGTAACTTTTCTGAAGCCGGGATCCCGCCAGTATTTTTCCTCAAAACCAAGCCGCTCAATATTTGAATGGGGAATGACAAAATTCGTAAGGACAAAAGTGAAAGCGGCAATTATTGCAGCAGATATGAAGTACGGCACCAGCAGTCGCCTGAAACTCATGCCCGCATTAAGTATTGCAATGATCTCAGAATTGATCGCCATTTTTGAAGTGAAGAAGATCACCGAGATAAAAACGAACATGGGGGCAAAGAGAGTGGCAAAGTAAGGTATGAAGTTCAGGTAGTAATCAAAGATCACAGCCTTCAGTGGGGCCTGCTTCTCAATAAAATCATCGATCTTTTCCGAAAAGTCAAAAATGACAGCTATCCCAAGTATAAGCACCAGGGAGAAGAAAAAGGTGCCGAGAAACTTTTTGATTATATACAAATCAATAATTCCCGGCTTAAGCTTTCTCAGACTCTTTCGGAGAGTTTCTTTACTGTCTCTTCTTTCCATTTACCAAAGTTACCCTCGGTTATCTTTTCCCTGGCATCAGTAACAAGGCTCAGGTAGAATGCGAGGTTATGAATACTGGCTATCTGTGCCCCCAGCATCTCGCCGGAAATGACCAGATGATGAAGGTATGCTTTTGAATATGTCCGGCTTACCTCAGAAAAACTCGTTGAATCAATGGGTGAGAAGTCATCCGTCCACTTTCTGTTCCTGATATTTATTATTCCATCACGCGTGAAGAGCATACCATTGCGGCCGTTACGTGTTGGCATTACACAGTCGAACATGTCTATTCCGCGTGCAATGCCTTCCAGGATATTGGCCGGGGTGCCTACACCCATCAGGTACCTGGGCTTGTCTGCAGGGAGTATCTCATTCACTGTCTCAATCATTTCGTACATCACCTCTGCCGGCTCCCCGACTGACAGTCCCCCTATAGCATTGCCGGGCATCTCCTTTGATGCAATTTTCTCAGCTGATGCGCGGCGCAGATCACTGAATACTGAACCCTGGACAATGGGAAAAAGCATCTGGTCATAGCCGTATAGAGGACTTGTTTCACCTAAATGGGTCACACACCGGTCAAGCCAGCGGTGAGTAAGCTCCATTGATTTTAACGCGTAGGCATGACCGCAGGGATAAGGGGCGCATTCGTCAAAGGCCATAATGATATCAGCCCCTATAATGCGCTGGACGTCAACTACATTCTCAGGTGTGAAAGTATGTTTCGAACCGTCTATATGTGATCTGAATATTGCACCATCCTCTGTAAGCTTGCGGTTTTCGGCCAGTGAAAACACCTGGTAGCCACCACTGTCAGTAAGGACCGGCTTATCCCATGCCATGAACCGGTGAAGCCCTCCGGCCTCTCTTATGATCTCAGTGCCGGGTCTCAGGTACAGATGATAGGTATTGCCAAGAATGATATGCGCGTTAATCTCATTCTTCAGGTCCCTGTGCAATATGCCTTTTACCGTACCGGCAGTACCTACAGGAATAAATACCGGTGTTGGTATGTCACCGTGGGCAGTATGAAGCACCCCTGCCCGGGCTGAAGTTGATGGATCCCTGCTATCTACTCTGAACATTATTCACATGTAACGGTCACAAAAGTACTCTTTCTGACATTCATTATGAATAGCAGGAAATCAAATTGAACAGTGGGTATGCTCAATTGTTGAAAAGATTCTTTCTGCCGTAAACCAATTCTTTCTAATATTGCTGCTGCATTTGAGATTTTGCATGATCATTTCCACTGATCCGGTTCATATTGTGTTGCTCTCAGCCTTTGTGCTGATGGCTTTTATACAGGCATGGTACTATCTGGCTTATTACCGGAAAGCCTTTAAGGTTGAGGCCGGTGACAATATCCCTGATAAAAAGCTGCCTGCACTTTCAGTTATTATATGCGCCCGCAATGAAGCTCTGAACCTTCGTGAGTTTCTGCCACCTGTTCTGGAGCAGGACTACCCTTCCTTTGAGGTTGTTGTTGTAAACGACTGTTCCGAAGATGAGACCCGTGATCTCCTTGAAGAGATGCAGCTGAGGTATCCCCGTCTGAAGGTTTCAACAATAATAAAGGATCCGGGATTTGCACATGCCAAGAAACTTGCCATGCTCATCGGGATAAAGGCTGCGGCAAATGACCTGCTGGTATTTACTGACGCCGACTGCCGGCCGGCGTCTGACAGGTGGCTGCGTGCCGTTGCGTCATCATATGCCGACGGGGCAGACATTATCCTCGGCTATGGCGGATACACTCCCGTGAAAGGCTGGCTCAACCGTTATGTAAGGTATGAGACCATGTTCATTGCAATACAGTACTCCGGCATGACCCTCGCCGGCGTTCCTTATATGGGCGTAGGCAGAAACCTCTCATACCGCCGTTCATTCTTCTTTGCTAACGGCGGCTTCGGTCCGCACAATCATATCATGTCAGGTGATGATGATCTGTTTGTAAACCGGACATCCACAGCCTCCAATTGCCACATGATGCTCACGCCTGAATCATTCACAAGGTCAGTTGCTCCTGCCTCTTTCGAAGAATGGGTCAGACAGAAAAGAAGGCATTTCACAACAGCAAAATATTACAAGTCGTCAGACAAATTAAGATTGTTCATGGAGCCTTTCTCAAGGATCTCCTATTACGGTCTGCTCACAGCCCTGATCATCATGCTGACATCGTGGCCCG
>DATKUS010000232.1:0-4144 GCA_035530535.1 Bacteroidales bacterium | reverse complement strand
GAAATATCTCCTGATATTTTCATCGGTGAGTATCCCGAAACAATCAATGATGGCTGCGGGACCTCCTATTGTTTTAACCACCGTGTCCGGATCCAGATGAAGGTAAGCAGCATGAGGCACTGCAAGTATAACTGCCTCGGCCCCGTGAAGGGCCTTGTTGAGGTCCGGCTCAATACGTATCTCCTTCAGCTTCTCCTGGTTGCGGAAGAACTGCGCCTTGCTCTGTCCTTCTGCAGGATACGTATCCTGCTGCTCAAATTCCCACCAGTGTTCCACATATGGATCATGTACCCTGATCTCGGCACCCATCTCTGCAAGTTTTCGAATCACTATCTCAGAACCGCTGTATCGGGTGTCACCCACATCTTCTCTGTAAGCTGCACCAAGTACCAGTACATCGGCTGAGGCTATCGGCTGGCCCATGTTACGCAGTGCATCACGGGTGAGCTGACCCACATGCAATCCTCTTGTATCATTTATATCAATGGCCATTGGTGTCAGCCTGAAGATATCATCTTCAAAACCGAGTATATGCTTATATGCCCAGACGCCCAGTCCGCCGTCTTTTGGAAGGCAATAGCCTCCGATACCGGGTCCCGGGAAGATCATATTACTATGGGTGGGCCTGACCTTAATGGCTTTAATGACTTTCACCAGGTCAACACCGTTGCGCTCCGCAAAAAGACTCCATTCATCAAGGAAAGCGAGGATGGTTGCGCGGTAGCTGTTCTCAACTATTTTAGCTGTCTCCGATTCAATAGGCCGGTCCATGACTGTCAGCGGGAACTTTTCGGTATTCAGTACTTCGTTCAGGAATTTCACTACCCGTCTTTTTGCCTCCTCGTTTATGCCGCTGCACACTCTCCAGAAGTCGCGTATGCTTGCAACATAGTTGCGTCCCGGCATTACTCTCTCGTAACTGTGGGCGAGGAGCGGGTCGGACTCTATCCCCCGTTTTCTGAATGTCTTCTTCATTATCGGGTATGCAACCTGCTCAGTGGTGCCGGGTGCCACAGTGGTTTCTATCAGAACAAGTGCTTCGGGACTGATGTGCTCTGCAATCACGCCGAGAGAAGCCTCCAGCGCTGCCATGTCGGTCTCCCCTGAACGGACATTGCCCAAATCCTCTTTAATATAATCGCACTGCACGTCAACTACTACAACATCAGCCAGCTCAAGGACATCATAGGTAAAAGTTGCAATCAATGTCTTCTTATCAAGGACACAGCGTGCGATCATGGGATCCACTTCCGGGTCTTCAGCTTTTACGGGGGAGACGCCACGGTTCAGCATCGGTATTTTCCAGAAGCTGCGTGCGCTGGGGCGCTGCATCCCGATAACAAACTTTGATGGCTTACCGCTTTTTTTGTCAACGGTATCTGCCACTATGGCAGCCATGACTGCCCCGACAAATCCGACACCCATTACAACAACAATCTCGCGGCCCATTAACCGTTCCTGATCGACACGCTTCTTAATGTTGTCAAATTCACTTTTATAATCCTCGGGATTTGGCAGCGGGAATTTCTCACCGCCAGGGCTGACAGAATATTTTTCACTCATATTTTCTCTGTTTAAATTATCGGGAATCTTTAAGCTTTAAGAATCTATAAATCTACAAATTGTTGACTATACAAAAAATGACAAATAGAAATAATTGCTGGCAAACATTTAACAGAGCCGCTCAAAAAGGGAAAAGGTAATAGAATGTCTTTCCCGAAGAAATCCTGATTTTAGGCATTTTAAGGTCTGGATTTATATGACATCTTATCATTCTGAGTTCCCCTTGATATCCTAAATGGCTCATCTTCTTGTATGTTACACAAAATGTTTAAGATATTACAAATATTTGGGCATTTTATGAATTTTGTATAACTTACAAGATCAAACCTCTAACTTAATTTACATATTCCATGAAGAAACTGATTTTGTTTGTCTTATCAGTATTGATTTTTAATATTGGTATGGCACAGACGAGAGTTACCGGAACGGTGACCTCCGCTGATGACGGCTCCCCGATTCCCTATGCAGTAGTTCTGCTGAAAGATGCACGGGGAGTGGGAACCAACACTGACCTTGAGGGCAAATACACCCTCAACAATGTCCCTTCCAACGGTGTTCTGGTTTTCAGCTACGTTGGATATAAGACAACAGAAGTCCCTTTAGAGGGGAGAACAGTTGTCAATGTCGAAATGGTGACTAGTTCTCTGAGCCTCGATGAGGTCATCGTTGTTGCTTACGGTACCTCAACAAGAGGCACCTTCACCGGCGCTGCCAGTGTGGTGAAAGCGGATGCAATCAGGGATGTGCCCACTCTGTCATTTGAGAACGCCATGGGTGGCAAGGTTGCAGGCATGCAGATCACAACTGTTTCCGGCCAGGCAGGATCCACATCCTCGATCAGGGTGAGAGGCATCGGATCGATGAACGCCTCAAACGAACCGCTGTATGTTGTAGACGGCGTCCCTGTAATCTCGGGTAACGTTTCCGAGCTGAGCAATGATATTTATACCACCAGCAACGTAATGAGCTCTATCAATCCAAATGATATTGAGTCCATTACCGTTCTCAAGGATGCTGCCGCCTCTGCCCTGTATGGCTCACGGGCTGCAAACGGAGTTATTGTCATAACTACAAAACAGGGCAAGAAGGGAAAGCCTGTGATTAATTTCAAGGCTTCAGTGGGCATAACCCCATCATTTGCAACAGATAACTTTGAAGTGGCACCCATTGAAGAACAGATGGAGCTCTATTACGAAAACTTCTGGAACGCAGGGGTGTATTATGAAGAGTTAACACCAGAATTAGCAAGTGGCTCTGCTTGTGCCGCGTTTAACAAAAGGTTCAGTAAGCATGGATACATAATGTCGGCTCCCGACAATACAGTCAACTCGCTTACAATCACTGGCGAAAGGGCAGGCACATACTACGACTGGGAAAAGGAACTGTTCCGAACAGCTGTATACCAGTCCTATGACCTCTCTATAAGCGGCGCTACCGAAACATCAAATTATTACACCTCATTCTCCTATACAAATGACCTGGGACGCAGTGTGATAAACAGTTACGATCGTATTACGGGCAGAATCAATTTTACTCAGGAGATGGGGAAATTCGTTGAGTTTGCTACGAATATAAATATTTCCAACAGCGGGAAGGAGGGGTTTAACGATACACGCAATATGTATAGTAACTACTTCATGCAGAGCCGCAACGTGTTGTGGCCTCTCTACTGGCCTACTGACTACGTAACCGGTGATCCATGGACAGCCAGGTACGGGAGTTATGCCTATAACCCTGTTTATTATGATAAACAGTGGGATAATAACTCAAATACATTAAGACTAATGGCTAATGAAGCTGTTACCATAAAGATTCTGCCGGAGCTGTTTTTGAAATCTATATTCTCGTTTGACAACACACAGGTAAACGATCATCTGTATTACAGTCCGCTGCATTTTAACGCAGCGAATGTCAATGGTTCGGTAACCGAAGCGAGCACAAAAATTAACAAATTAGTATCTTCAACCACGCTGAACTATAATAAGAAGATCGCTCTTAAGCACAATGTAGGGATTTTGCTTGGCTGGGAAGCAGAAAAAAATAATACTGACTATCAGAGTGCAACAGGTACAAACCTGCCAACAAGCGCACTCCACACCGTGGCTACTGCCGGGAAATTGGATGCAAGTGCATACTATTATGGCAACACATTGCTTTCAATGCTCTCGCGTGCAGAATATAATTACGATGACAAATATTATGCTTCAGCTTCGTTCCGTCGCGACGGTTCATCAAGAATCGGAGCCACTTCAAGGTGGGGTAACTTCTGGTCTGTTGCCGGTTCATGGAGGATTGACAAAGAACCGTTCATGGAGAACATTGATGTAATATCCGGTCTCAGGCTGAGAGCATCCTATGGTGTGAACGGTACGCTTCCTTCAGCCAATTATGGATGGCGTTCACTGGCAAGCTATACAAGCAAGTATATGGAACTGCCGGGTGGCGGTGTGAGCACCATCGCTGACGCAAACCTGGCATGGGAGACAAGCTACACATCCAATATAGCCATTGAGTTCGGCCTTTTTGAGCAAAGGCTATCAGGATCACTTGAGTTCTTTAACAGAAATTCAAAAGACCTGTT
>DATKUS010000231.1:0-21565 GCA_035530535.1 Bacteroidales bacterium | reverse complement strand
CATAACCATTTGTAAACATAAAGTACAGATACATGTAATATCCATTATCAGAAACTATAAATGCGACATCACCTGTACCATTGGCATTAGCCACAACAGGAGTAATTGCTTTTGGTCCATATGTATCTCTCGGACATTCCCAGACAACCGCCGGGCAAGTCCATATTTCCAGGTTGCCTGCGAATGTTGCATCACTGCTTACATCCAATAGCCATACAGCATCTGAAGCACCCCATGTAAAGCTGTTAACCCAATTGAGAGTGGTGTATTTAGCATTGTTGAATGTTGTGTAATCAACAGCATTGGGTACGTAATTAAGACTGATCTCATCCAGTTTTTTACGAACCGTATTGTCAGTTCCATTAACCCAGGCAAATGTGTTATCTGAATAGGAAGCCACAAAATAATCGCTGGTTAAATCAGTATCCGATGTATAGATGATATCACAGTTAGTTGTCCATCCTTTGGTAAGACCACTCATTGTAACAACTTCAGGAATTTGTGATGACAACACACCATTAACAACAGTCCAGCGGGCAAACGTTTGATTGGCGGCACCCAATATTGGTGCAGTGATTATTGCGTTTTTATCAATACTGCCACTAACGGATAATTTACGTCCGATTGCCGATGTTCCGTCAACCCATTCAAGGTAAAGTTCAGCAGTTCCTGTAACGGAGGAAAGTTTCCAGACTTTAAAGGTACCGTTATTAGGCGCAAGATTACAGATCAGAATATTTCCGTCATCATCAGCTGTGTTATAGAAGTTGCTCGTCGATCCTTCAATCGGACCCAGGTCAATTTCACCAACCTTTTCACCCGTCTTGGCATTGATATAGACACTATTGGCATTTCTTGTATTAAGAATAACGTAGTCTTTGGTTGCAGCCATGCCGCCAGTCATATTAAATACAGTAATGCCAAGGTCTGCATTGAGTTGTTTAGCAAACATCAGTTTGGCACTTCCCGCGCGGATGCCATAAGGCAATTTTGCGGGGACTTCCTTTTTAACGGTATATTCACTTTTAGTTACTCCATCGAAAGCAGTGACAGTTAATACGGTGGGAGTATCATAATCAATGCCCACAATCCTGGGATCAGGAGAAATAGTGGCATGGTATGATATTGTAATTTCAGCTGTCACTGGTTCCAAATCCTCAATAGCAATGAGTGAAATTGTTTTTGTAGTTTCATTGATAATACCTGTTAATCCTAACGAAGGAATCGTAAACTCCTCGATCAGACATTTATCGCTCTTACGGATTTCACCCTTAATGAAATACTGTTTCTTCACTTTTAACTGGTCGGTCAAAGTTATTTCATTTTCTTTGCTTAGATCCATCCATAGCAGCGCAGGGCTTACTGTTACATTATCATCCAGATTGGCATAAACTCTCATCTTGGCAATGCTTACTTCTGTAATCTGATTGTCACTGCTTTCAGGATAGTAATATGGAATTGGGATAATAATCATGTTGCTTCCCTCTGTTATCTGCCCCGTAAACTGACCAGTACCATCAGGAAATGTTGCAGTAACACTATTAATGCCCTGTCTTGAGACAGATGGCAATAACTCATCTGGCTTTTGGCAGCCGCTCAAAAGGCTGAACAACACCAGAACTGTTATAATAAATATATTATTTTTCATAGTCTAGTAATTTTTATCTCCATTCGTCGTATTGTTCAATGGCTGAATTGTTTGCCAGCTCACTATAAGGCACCGGGAATACATAGGTCTTTTTCAGGAACTTACGATCCTGTAAATCACAGTCTATATATTCATAGTTGTACCCACCTGCACTTTTCGATATCTTCATACCATGTACACGATATCCGTTATATTCTGTATCAGCCAGTTTCCAACGGCGTATATCCCAATAAAGATGTCCTTCATAGGCTAATTCAATTTTGCGCTCATGTCGGATGGCATCAAAAAGATCCTCGCCGGAGAGTCCGCTTAAAGCAGGCAAACCATTTCCGTTACGGGTGCGGACTACATTTAAATCTCCTAAAGCCGCACCGCCAGCGTTCAAGCGATAGTTTGCTTCTGCCCTATTCAGATATACTTCCGCCAGACGAAGTTCAACCCAGTTATGAGTACTTAAGTAGGTTACCAGATCAGTGTGTTCTTCATCACGGTATTTTCTTAAATAATAACCGGTAACTGTTCTTCCTTTGGCGTAGGTTTCATCACGATATCCCATAAATCTTCCATTGGTACCGTCCACGCAATTTTCCATGGTTTTATCCTGCCATGTTGATCCGTTGTAAATAATTGTTGCGTGGAAACGAGGATCCAGATCAGCATAAGGAGGAGGTGTGGTTGTTCCACCGGCAACATGCCATGCACTCCAGTCCATATTTGTGCCATCATTCTTTTCATAAGCTTCAACCATATCTTGTGTCGGAACTCCGCTACCACCCTGGTTTTCAATTTCACCATAGGTTGCATAATCTTTATCAAATGTATGGTTGGGACCTGTTATCAGATAATTATACTCCAAAATAGCTTCGGAGTTTCCACCGGCGTATGCATCTTCATAATTATCCATTAATTCATACTTATGCAAAGCAATAACAGAATCGGCTGCAACTTTAGCTGATTGCCAGCGTTCGGCATAAAGCATGGCCCTTGATTTAAGCGCAAATGCTGCTCCTTTTGTCACCCGACCCAGATTATTGCTTGACCATTCAACTGGTAAAACCGATGCCGCAAAGTCTAAATCATTCTCTATTAAATTCCATGTTTCTTCAGCAGAAGAACGTGCTTTGTCTTTCTGTAAGTTCATGTCGGTATAAAGAATAACCCCACCATGCCGTTTAGCCAGTTGAAAGTAAAGGAATGCACGGAAGAAACGGGCTTGTCCTTCAAAAAGGTCATTTTTTTCCTGGCTTAATGTTGAATATTCTGCTAATCCAACCAGAAATTCATTTACACGGCGAATCCGTTCATACGCATCATCCCAGGTACCCAGTAAGTTACCTGTTGGAGACATCAATTCCGGAGTAAACACATACATATTAGCATCACCTGCTTTTGATCCGGGTACATATGAACCGTATTTTAGTGTTTCTGTCAGTCCCTCTGTTAAACTACCACTAAACTGAGAGGTGCTAAAGTTTCCATAGCGATCTATATATGGGTAAAAACCATTGATATAGAAGGTTACGTTTTGTTCATTTTCCCAAACCACCTTGTCAGAGATTCTGTCGGTAGGTGTAGTGTCCAGCATTTCTTCACAACTAGCCAGACTAATTGCACCGAACAATATGGCTATTTTTAATATATCGTATTTCATAGCATTATATATTAATTCGTTAAAATACTAATCTCAGACCCATCGAAATCAATCTCTGTTGTGGATAATATCCATTCGATACTCCTGGATGTTCCGGGTCGATATTATATTTAGTCAAATGACTAAAAGTCAACAGATTTTGCCCTTCAGCATATACTCTAAGGCTATTTATTCCTGCCGGGTTAAGCCATCGCTGAGGAAGGGTATAACCGATTTGCAGGGTCTTTAAACGCAAATAATCTCCATTCCTATACCAGAATGTAGAAGAGAAAGCATTGTTAGAGCTGGCAGGGACTATAGATAGACGCGCAAATTCAGCATCTGTATTGTCTTCTCTCCATGAATTCTCCACCAGGAATCTGGGTGAGTTTCCACCATGATAGAATGGCTTTGTCATAGAAGTATTATCCATAATTCCCAGGCTTGCATATACTCCTGTTAAAGCTACATCGCGCCCCAGGGCTCCCTGAATAAGCATTGATGCATCAAAGCCTTTCCATTCGCAGTTAAATGTAAAACCGCCAACAAATTTCGGATATGCTGATTTACCTATATATCCGCGATCCTGTTCGTATGAAATAATACCATCTCCATTCCTATCCATGTATTTGATATCGCCAGGACGTACAGCTTTACCTGGGATCAAAGCAGAATTGTCAATATCCTCCTGACTTTGGAATAAGCCCAGATCAGTAAAGCCGACTTGCGTACCAACTTCTTTTCCTGTAAGCTTCAGCCAATCCGGTGTATTCGGAGAATCGCCATATCTTAACCATCTGCGTTTATTATAAGTTCCGTTAAGTGCTATTCTATATGAAAATTCACCAATCTTATTGGATTGGGACAATGTGATCTCAAAGCCTCTATGATCCTGCTTGTTGTTATTGGTAAATGCAGGTACATATCCGCCATATGAATCAGGATAAGTTGCCGCAACAGAACTAAGCATGTCATATTTGTATGTGTAGAACACATCAAATTCAAATCCCAATAAACCATCCCACATGATACCATCAAAACCTAAATTGTATTGAAGTGCTTTAGCCCAGGTTAAATCCAGATTGGCGGGTTGTGATGTCATCAGACCATTTTGTGCTACTCCTCCGATAACTACAGCCGGAACTTTAGTACCTGATGAGTTCGCCAAAAAAGAAAGAGTGTTCAGGTAATAATATGGAGAGATCTCGGTAGTTCCTGTTAAACCGATACTACCTCTGATTTTCATGTTGTTAATGTAGCTGAATGTATTTTTAAACCAATCTTCTTCAGATATTCTCCATCCAAGAGAAGCTGCCGGAAACGGACTCCAGCGTTTCCCTTCTTTCATTCCGCTGAATACATAACTGCCGTCATAACGCAACGATAATTCAGCCAGGTATTTCTGGTTGTAATCATAGGTTACCCGACCTAAGAAACCGGCCACACGTTGTTCATAACTACTTCCTGAGACCCTGGTTTTATCGGCCAATGTGGCAAAACTCAATTCGTCCAGTTGAGGAATGTCAAATCCATAACCGTATGCGCCAAATGAATTGCCCTTCCTTGTGATGGTCTCCATCAACGCCAGAGCCGTTATACTATGCAGGCCAAATTTCCCGTCATATTTCAAGCTTGTGTTGGTGGTCAAATGCGTATAATGACTGAGTCCTTCGATAAGGCTGGTTGTCGTGCCTCTGGCATCATAGGTATAGACATAACTTATATCCCCTGCTGTTGAAGTAGGAGCAGATGCAACATTGGTGTAATACGGAGTTGAAAATGACTTAGATGTTTGATGTGAAATATCGTAAGCGGTTAAAAATTTGGCACTCAATCCTTTTATGAAAGGGACATTGTAGTTAAGTGCAAGATTTGTCTGAATAATATTGGTTACAACATTGCTGTACCCCGTTAACTCAGAAGCTGCAAGTGGATTAACGTATGAACTTGCTGTTCGGGTAGATACCGGAATACCATCAAGCGTTTCAGGAACAAAAGGAAGCGCTCTTATGGCCTGCTGAGGAATATTGTTCCAATCATCAGGAGAAGAGGTATAGCCTGGACGATTTCTATTCTCAACCCTTCCGGAAATATCAAATGTCACATCCAGATTGTCAGCTACCCTGGCGTCAATATTTGAACGCATACTAATTCGATTGTAATCGAAATTTTTTACATTTCCTTTTTGTGTATAATCCCCTATAGAAACAAAGTACTTTATTTTATCTGTACCCCCGGTTACATTCACGTTGTAATTTGCACTGCTTCCGACGCCAAAAGTTTTCCTGTACCAATCAGTGTTTCCCCATCCATCAGTAGGATCATTATTTTTCATTTGCTCAACATGAGCTGATGAAAAAACAGGAGCATCACCATCCATCTCACGGGCTTTGTTGTACCAATAAGCATATTCAGGCCCATCCAGCATATCCAGCATAGCAGCATTGGTACTTACTCCATATTCTCCTGAAAAGGTAATAGTTGAGGGAGATTCAATACCTCGTTTGGTTTTTACAATAACAACTGCGTTGGCATCTAAACCATAGACGGATGCTGATGAGGCATCTTTCAGAACAGAAATTGATTCAATTTCGTTCGGATCGATTTCTGAAATGTTACGTTCAATTCCATCAACAATGTATTTGGCTCCGCCTCCCCTGATCAAAAGACTGGCACCATCAGCACCAGGCTGCCCGGATTGCTGAAGGGAGATCACTCCGGGAACTAACCCGCCCAACATGGTGGTGAGATTACCAACCGGAGCACGAAGAAGTTCTTTGCCTGAAACTTGAGCAACCGCACCGGTAATACTTGCGCGCTTTTGTGTGCCGTACCCGACAACAACCACATCGTCAATGTTTATGGTTGCTGCTTCAAATACTACATCGATCACAGTCCTTCCGGCAACCTGAACTTCCTGGGATTTCATTCCCACGGAAGAAAACATGAGAATGGAATTACCTGGAATGTTTGATATATAGTACTTTCCATCGGCATCAGTTGAGGTGCCCTGGGTAGTACCTTTTACAAAAATCGTCACACCAGGGATAGTGACTCCCGAATTATCGGTAACACTTCCCCTGACATTAATCTGCCCGAACGCATTCTGAGCACTGATTAATGTGCTGACAAGAAACAGTATCAACAATACTGTACTCCTGTGTCCAAAGAGACATTCATTAAGCTTTTTTTTCATAGAAGTAGTTTTAATTTAATGATATAGTTTTGAGAGTATAGTTTTGAAATTCGTTGTCATTCAAGCGTTTTCCATATCTCGTACATTCCTCTTGGTATGTGGAAGCAACCTTTCCATTTCCCTCCTTTAAGCGACAGGAGAACTTCGCCACGCCTGTTGAGATAACCGAACCACTCGGGATACTCCTTGTCTTTAAAGTTATCCCATGTGTATTCGTGAATGGTCTCAAACCATTTTTTACTGGTTTCATTCCCGGTAAGCTTGTATCCTTTGGCCATCGTGATCAGGCTTTCGATATGCACCCACCAGAGCTTCTGATCCCATTCAAGCTGCTGGGGGGGATAACCCAGCCGGTCTTTATAATAGAAGATCCCGCCATATTCCTTGTCCCAGCCATATTCTATCATATTAAGAGCCACCTCATTAGCTTTGACGATCAGCTCCGGGCGATTGAGAAGTTTGCCAAGATCCATGATAAACCACATAGCTTCAATTGCATGGCCCGGATTGACAAGCCTGCCCTCAAAACTGTCGGAAAGCGTTGCTTCAGGGGTTATATTTTCAACAATGATCCCAAGTTCCGGCCTGTAGAAGAGATCCATAATCGTATGGATACAATTTTCTATGGTTTGATCAAGGAATTTTTTCTCAAGGAGATGCTCCATCTGAAGCGAAAGATTGGAGAGGATCATGGGGAGGGCGAAGTTTTGCAGATCTCTGGTACAGTGATAGGCTTTATTCCAGATTCCTTTCGGGTTCTTTTCCTTTTCAAGTATTTTTTTGAATGTTTTCTCTGCAATGTCTGCATATTCCTTGTTTCCGGTGGCCAGGTTCAGCTGGGCGAAGGCCATTGCGGCGAAGGTGTATGAGAAAATATTGTAAGGTTGAACAAGAGGCCTGCCATCACGTGTCAGCGAGAAGTACCAGTTATAATTTCCGTCGTGACCGTACTTCTTCAGGAATTCTCCTCCTGTGACAGCACAGTCAAGCCACTCCTGACGCTTTTCAACCTTATTGTACAGCATCGAAAAGAGCCATGCCTCTCTCCCCTGAAGCCAGATAAATTTGTCGGTATCATATACATTACCCTCGCGGGTAAGGCATGAGAAGTATCCACCATATTCTTTGTCGGGTGATTTATCCAGCCAGAAAGGAAGGATGTTGTCCAGTAGCTCGTTCTTGTACTGATTTGCTAAAGAGTTAAGATCCATTTCTATATAATAAAATTTATTTTTTAATCCACATTCGTTCTATTTCCTCAAGCGATTTGCCAGTGGTTTCAGGCACTTTCTTCCATATAAGCCAGAGGTACGGCAAACACATTAAGGTGAAGATGAAGAAGGTTCCGGCCGGCGTCAGGTGCTCAAGCACCCACGGGGTCAGCTGTCCTATAAGATAAGTGCCGATCCATAAAGAGAATCCGGCGATGGACATTGCCAGCCCTCTTACATTATTCGGGTACATCTCCGAGAGAAGAACCCATATCACTGCACAGATTGATATCGCGCAACAGAAAATATATGCAAGGAAGAAAACCAGGAGATATACGCTTGACAGACCCATCGCTTGTCCCTTCAAGAAATAGAGGCCGATGGCCATCAGGGAAATTATCATTCCCGTCACTCCGAAGTAGACCAGTTTTTTGCGACCCACTTTATCAATAATAAGAAGTGCTATAACAGTCGTCAGCATATTGACCAGGCCAACCAGGACCTGGTAGAAGAGTGAATCTCCGCTCGATAGCCCGCTATCCTGGAAAATCTTCGGACCATAATAAAGAACCGCATTGACACCCATGAACTGTCCCAGAATGGCTATTGCAGCGCCGATCAGAACGGCTCTGAATATGCCGGGTTTGAAGATAAGTGACCATTCCGACTTGTTTTCAACGTTCGACAAGGACCTGATATCTGCAATCTGGGCATCGACCTCTTTATCATCCCTGAGGATGCGCATCAGGATCTTCTGCGCCTTAGGTTCAGAATGCTTAACCACCAGCCATCTCGGGCTCTCCGGTATAAAGAAGATCACAGCAAAAAAGAGAAGCGCCGGTAATGTCTCTGCTCCGAACATCGCCCGCCATACCTCGGTAACAAGGATTTTGCCCATCAGCTCTCCCGCCGGAGCGTACCCGGAGATGGAAAGCCTGAGAAGATTGAAATTGGCCAGGTAGGCTCCAAGAAAACCTACAGTTATTGCCAGCTGGTAGAGAGACACAAGGCTTCCACGGTATTTCGGCAGACTGACCTCGGAGATATACATTGGAGAGACAATGGAAACAATTCCAATGCCTATGCCGCCGATAATTCTGTAAATAACGAGCCCGGCGTAGCTGGATGATATTGCACATCCTATGGCCGACGCACTAAAGAGTAACGCTGAAAGGATCATTGTCTTCTTACGTCCGAAATGATCACTCAGCATCCCCGCTATGCTCACCCCCAAAATTGATCCGACCAGGGCACAACCAACGAACCACCCGACCTGCATTGAATTCAGATCAAACTGTTGTGTGACCTGCTGAACCGTTCCTGAGATCACGGCCGTGTCATATCCGAATAAAAAGCCTCCTATGGCCGCTACCACGGAAAGGGAAATGACGTATCCTAAATTTTGCTTCGTTTTTTCCATTGTCTATACTAATTCAAAGTATTCCCTGTAACGGTCATAGAGGTGTCCGGCCTGGATATAAGCCGACTGGGGACTCATAAAATGCGAGAACTCGAATGTTATAGCTTTATCATATCCGGCGCGTTTGGCAGCTTCAAGCTTCATCCTCAATTTATCGAACTTGATAGGAAAAAATCTGATCGGCATATCACGGTCAAATGATTCGGCATTGGTCCAGCACTGCATCCCGTATTTGTCTGCCAGCTTCTTATTCACTTTAAAGAAGGCATCGAGCTCATCATAATCTATTTGACCATCCTGAAAAGCACATGCATCAACCACATCATGAATTCCGTCAAAGATCTCACCCCACTCCCTTTCATGTTCCTGGACTGATACGGCGTTTTCCTTTGTCAGTTTGCCGCCGGCCGCCTCAACGGCTTTCTTGCCATCAATCCATGGTGAAATGAATGTCGGCAGGCCTCCCGAGACATCCTTGCACTGCTTGCCCATGGCATGGAATGCTCCTATAGCGCCTTTTGTATTACGGCTTATCTCACCGCTGATATACCATCCCTGAAAACTCTTGTACTTTGCACCGTAGTTTTTCCATACTTCATCGATGACATACTTATTATCCTCAATCTCCCAGCTCAGATCTCCGGTGTCCCAGTATTTCCCCGAGTCATACAGACCGAAGAAAAATTTCATGCCATGCTTTTCTGCAAGACGCAGGAACATATCCACCAGGTCAACCGATGGCATGTAGCAACCATGTTTTTTCAGCAGGTATTCCGAGGGCCAGGTTATGAACTTGCGGTATCCTGAACGGATCATAATGACGGTATCAATGCCTATTGCCTTCATGTGAGAGAAATCCAGGTCCCATTCTTTTTCACCCCAGTTCTGGTGAGGTATGTCATGCGATATCTCATCGAGGAATGTGCCGGTGATCTTCAGCCCGTTGTTGTGCGGTACGATGAGCGGAGACGCTCCCGGAAGGTTTTGTACGGAGTCTTCCGCAACTTTTTCTTCCTTGTGGCTGCACGATGCGAGTGCAGGGATCACAATGCCAGCTGCACCGGCCACTGCAGCTTTTTTGATGAATTCACGACGGTTGTTAGTTTCCATTAGGGTGTATGATTTTATTCGGTTATTTACCTTATGAAATCTCCTTTTATATTCACATCCAGGGTATTGAAAGGATCAAGTGCCATGTCAATCAAAAGAGCTGTCTCCCCTCTCAGTATAATGCGATCATTGTCCTGCACCTGACCCTTGAAAATCATTGAGAGGGATTCAGATATGCCTTCCTCGTTTACTTTTATGTTGTTCTGACCGGCAATCAGGCGGGTAAGGTCTGCTGCCTTCCGGACTGTCAGAGGTTCATCTCCAAACTCATAATCAGTCAGTGGATAGATATCTTTGAATCCCTCAAGCTCTGATGATAATGTCACGTCAAATGCCCTGAAAAAGGTCTGGTTTGCCCAGCCCGAGCTTTTTCCGACACCCTTCATTATGCCTGTCGAGCCGATGCGCTGAAGAGACTTGAACCACTCATGATCACACGGTACATCCAGATAAGGAAGCAGGTATCCTCCGGCATCAAGCAGGGTATTCTGGACATCCCTGACCGGTACCTCGGATATCTTTACACCTTCATTGACAGCCAGGGCTACAAGAGCCCCTGCGGCCTGACCGATCTGCAGAACCACAGGCTGAAGACGCGTGGCACCGTTGGCCAGGTTAGTTACAGAGATCGATTTTTCTGCTACAATCAGTCCTTCCTTTTCTAAAGGGATCAGGGTACCAAGCGGTAGGCCGAATGAAGGCACAGGGTAAAAACTAAGATCAGGCAGCGTATCGGCACCCGAATAGCTGCTGTGATGATGATCAACAGGGTAATCGCCTACAGCAATGCATGTACGATAGAGCTTATCGGGCTGATTATAAGGGTCTGCGATATGATTCAGCGTGAATCTTACCTTCCCGTGTATCCTTCTTGACTCCCGGTAATAAGGAATGAACGGTAGGCTGTCGGGAGTGGGGAACTCATCGTCAGCAAGCGCCAGATTACTGCAACCCAGCTCATGCTGGATAAAATAAAGAAAACAGAGAGTCTTCTGTTTTGCTGCCTTGAGGGTTTCAGTCCGCTCCCGTGGCTCCATATCAATGAGATTGACATAGTAGTCGTTTCCCCACGCGGGCCAGTTTATCATGTACTTATTATTCGGGAGCCTGCCATAACTCAGCATCATTCCACATGACCACGGTTCCCTTGTTGTGTTCTGGCCGGTGCAGAGAGGGTTGATGCAGGAACATGCAAATAGAGATGAATCATAACCCTCCGGTCTAGGAATGGTCATATCCTTACCGTAGTCTTTAAGTATGGCGACGTATGTAATATCCTGAATGATATCATTGGCATTCTCCGGTGCAATGTCTTCTCCGGTATCATACCGTGAATCCATTCCAACATTGTACTTCACCCCGCACATCTTTGCGACATCGCCAAGCTCAGTAGCATCAATGAGGAATCCTGCGGAATATTTTATTGTGCCGCCTGTTGTTTTGACAGACACTATCCA
This sequence comes from Bacteroidales bacterium, assembly GCA_035530535.1. Classification (GTDB taxonomy): domain Bacteria; phylum Bacteroidota; class Bacteroidia; order Bacteroidales; family VadinHA17; genus SR-FBR-E99. The sequence continues at coordinate 9,893 of DATKUS010000231.1, read as the reverse complement.
TTTATCGCCGGATCGTTTCACCCTGGAAACTGAAGCATTCCGCATTACTGTAAGGTTTGGCTCCGCCGAGGCCATTTCCGAAAAGATGTTGTTTCCAACCGATGGTTCAAACAGAACATTGCTCACCCATCCGGTTTTAAGCAGCGAATCGCTTCCGTAATAAGAAATGAGGGCGTTTTTAAACTCACCCCATATACCGCTCGGCAGGTTATAGTTACCATCGACAGCGCTTACGCCTGCGCTGGTAAGCATTCCTCCAAGCCATTCATTCTCCTCTACAATAACAGTGGAAACACCCATTCTTGCAGCCTGAACTCCAGCAGCTACGCCACTTGCACCTCCTCCGGCTATGAGAATATCGGTAGTGCTTTTCTTTCCGCAGGAGGAAATAAATACGACCAGTAAAGCAAAAAACATTGCCCTGGCTAAACCATTATTCTTAATTGACAACACCGGAATGATCATTATGTCGCTTTAAATGAGTTCGTATCTTTTATATACCTGTGCTGCAGCACCTATCGCCCCGGATTTGGCAGCAATCTCAGAACTGCTTATCTGACAGTTTGCAAGAGGGTCTTTCAATGCTGTCTTATGAAGGCCGTATTGTATCGAATCACGGAAAAAACTACCTACTCTTGCATACTTACCACTGATGACAATCATCTCAGGATTAAGAAGGTTTATTATGTTACCGAGAGCGATACCAAGCTTCTCCCCCTGTGCCTGTAAAAGAGATGTCGAAAGCTGATCTCCGTTGTTTGCTGCCTCGATGATGTCATCATAACGTACATTATCGACATTAGTACTATCAAATCTTATGGAGAGCTCTCCTTTTGCAACTGCTTCGGCAAGATCAACTTCAAGGGCTCTGCCTGAGACTTCGGTTTCAAGACATCCCTTCTTGCCACAAATGCAAAGTCTGCCATCGTTGCACCTGAACTGCATGTGACCAAACTCTCCGGCAAACCCGGAACTTCCTGTAATGAACCTCTTGTTGGCCATAATAGACATCCCGATACCGCGGCTTATATTAACAATCAGGGTATTACTGATATTCTTCAGCTTGCCTGCAACTTGTTCTGCAAGCCCTATCACCCGGGTGTCATTGTCAATGACGACAGGCAGATTCAATTGCGATGAGAGATATTCTGCGAGTGGGGGATCATTAAAACTGAAGTAATTATATGAACGACCGAGATGGCTGTTAACCCTGCCGGTAAGACCGACACCAACACCTATTATATAATCACGCGGGATACTTGAAAGTTCAATCGCATTATTAATAAAATCAACAACCTTGTTACAGCACTCCCTATTGTCCTCAAGGATAAAAGTCCTGTCAGTCTGTAAAAACTCTGATTTGAGATCTATATTAAAGATCTCAACCTGCACTCTTTTCAGCAGAACCTCCACACCAACTGCGAAGAATTTGTCTTTTCTTAATGTATATACTACAGGTTTCCTCCCGTTTTCGGTCTCCTTCTTGCCCTCCTTAACTATCAGCTCCCGCTTTTTCAGTTCATTCATAAGCTTTGTAACAGTTGGTACGCTGAGTTTTAAATAATTTGCAAGACCGGAAAGTGTGACAGCCGAATCAGATTTTGAAAGGTACTTGATTATCCTGGCGCTCTGCTTGATCGACCTTCCCTCGTTGTCTGCTGCAAGGTGTTCGTCAAATAAATTCCTGATAGTCATGATATAATTTATAATGATGGCAAGTTATTAAATAATTTTAATATATCCAAGGGATAATGCAAATATTATTAATATATATTTCGAATATGATAAAACAGCGAGCCTCTCGGTTTTATAGCCGTTTCTAATGATCAATATTATTTTGTTCCTTTATTGAAAGATTTTTTTGCAGACACTCAAATACGAGGTATAGCGGCGAGACATTATGATAAGATGTTACATCTAATTTGTTCTTTATTAAAGACATCATTAATTTTATAGGATATATGGTACAAAAGAAATTACATGAGAGATGAAAAGTAACAGGAGAACATTCATAAAAACAGGCACATTGGCATTGGCCGGCACCGCTGTCCTTAACAATTCATTATTTGCTGCACCAAGACATAATGGAATAACAGGCTTGCAGTTGTATTCCATCCGTGATGATATGAGTCGGGACCCTCTCGGATCCCTGACAAAACTGGTTGAGATGGGTTATGAATATGTTGAACACGCCAGTTATACAGATCGTAAATTCTATGGTTATTCAGCTTCTGAATTTAAAAAGATACTTGATGACATGGGCTTGAAAATGATAAGCGGACATACTGAAATGGGCAGACAGCATTGGGACGAAGCCAGAAAAGACTTTTCCGAAAGCTGGAAGTTCACTGTAGAGGATGCTGCCACACTTGGACAGAAATATATTGTCAGCCCATGGATAGATGAGAGCATAAGAAAGAGTTATGACGATTTCAGAGATTACATGGATGTTTTCAATAAATGCGGTGAGCTGTGCAAAAAACTGGGAATGAAGTTTGGTTACCATAACCACAATTTTGAATTCAGTGAAAAATTCAACGGCAACACGTTATTTGATATTATGATGAAGAGTATTGATCCTGATCTTGTAGTCGTGCAGCTGGATATCGGCAATCTTTATAGCGGGGGTGCTGTGGCTCTTGATGTTGTTGATCAATACCCCGGAAGATTCGAAAATGTGCATGTAAAAGATGTTATAAAAACAGGTGGAGATGGACAATATGAGAGCACGATAATCGGAGAAGGGGTGGCAGATGTCAGAAAAGTTTTAGCACTGCTAAAAAAGACCGGTGGAGCACAGATAATAATTATTGAGCAGGAATCATACCAGGGAAAGACGCCGATGGACTGTGCAAAGAGAGATCTTAAGATTATGAAAAAATGGAGATACTGATAAACATAAAATCTAAGGTATATTGGAAAAACCGGTGAAATTGACCACCGTTAGCCGGCAGGAGGTGGTCAGTTTGTCCGGCTTTTGTAAACAAACAAAAACACCTACATATTTGATTATGTAAGTGTTTGATTATCAGTTGTCCCGTCAGGTCTCCCTGACGATTACTCACTTCGTTCGTAATGTCAGGATAAACTTCTCGACCTTCCGGAACAAAAAAAGCCACATAACTGTGGCTTTTTGTTGTCCCGTCAGGTCTCGAACCTGAACTCTTCTGATCCAGAATCAGACGTGTTGCCAATTACACCACGGGACAATTATATGAGGGTGCAAATATAAAAAAAATCTCAGGGAAATAATTCTTTACACAAATTTTCAATTACAGGAACAAAAAAAGAGTGCACCGGCTACCGGCCGGCGCACTCTTTAAGTTCCAATAACTGATTATCAGTTGGGTGTCGTATAGTAAACTGTCAGCTGCGGCCTCATATTAGCTGTAGGGTAGTCACTCGAGGTGAACCGGAATCCCGAAACCCACTCTCCCGGCCATAGCCTGAAATACATTCCGTAATTGGGATACTCGGCATTATCCGTTGTTACCGACGGTACATATAACCTTGTGACATCCACATCAATAAAGTTGACATTCCGGATGAACGGAGATATGGGAACCTGGTTTACCGCTGTGGTTTTGGGCTTCAGATTCCACGTCACCGTCGACTCTTCCCAAGGTTCCGTTATCTGCTGCAGGACTCCTCCGTACCATACAAGACCGCCATCGGGACCTGCAGTATATATTGTGCTGTCCCACGGCAGGGGAATATCGTAAAAGAGACGTAACACAACCTTTTTAATGCTGGCTGACTTTGGAAGCTCATTCAGGTTGAACCATATGAGACTGTTATTCGACCGCATTACGGTAAGAACGGGTTCAGTTATAAATGTGGCCTCGAAGTATTTATGACCGCCGAAATTTTTGTCAGGTTCAAGATTTGAAATCATCGCGTCCTTTCCCCCGTCGGGCCCCGGTTGCAGAACCAGCACCTTCCACTGGTTGCTGTTCCACGGGATCTTCAGCACCAGCGGATTATCCTTTGTGGCTGCCCTCAGTTCCCTGGCCGTGATATAAAATCTCTGGGCCATGTATCCCTCTTTCTCCAAAAGGAAGAGGTAGGTGTCATATCCTCCCCTGATGATAAGGTGGTTCAGTGCGGCCTCCAGCTTAAAGCTGTAATGCCAGCTCTCTCCTGCATACACCGTCAGCTTTGCAGTGGTGAGCAGCGGAGTCGGAGCCATGATCATCGGATTGTCAATGATGCATATGGTATAGAACCCCAGGGGTTTGATGACCTGCATCCCGAAACTGACATATCCGAAATCGCCGGGTGTCTGGCCTTCTACCGGAAGTACCTCCGGCGCAATAGAGGTTGATGTGCCTGCTAAAATGCTGAAGCCTACGGGCAGCGGGTCATCAACAAGATAGGCCAGCGGCGCCCCCTCCACAGGCGTGGCGAATATCACCTCGCCGGCAGGGTTTATCACCATGAATTTGGTGAGATTGTAGTTTCCGGCTTCAAGTTCCACTTCCTCACTTACAAACCCCGCCCCGAAAATGTAAACGGGGATGAGTTCATCAGTAAGAACCGGGTTACCTTCTGTGTCTTTAACGGATACCATAACCTGGTAAGAAACCAGTGCCGTGTCTGTGAGGGCGGACTTAGTCTGGCTGGATTGCTCAATCGAAAGGATCGAGAATTTGGCTGTTCCCTTGCTTGTGTTTTCGGAGTTTTTTTCACAGGAAGAAAGACTTACAACAACAAGCAAGATCAAAGGCAATTGCATTGATCTGATTAAAGTTCTCATGCTTCTTCGGTTTTAGTTGTGAAAAAAAACGTAAGCAATATGCTGATAATGAGACAAAAATTATGCCACAAAGAGTTTATAGTATGGGGTAAGGGGCCAGACAATGAGCAGTAGGCCCGCCTCCTCCGCCAGTTGGAGGATTCGGCAGACAAGGCAGTAGGCGGTAGTGCCTGGGGCTCAGGGCTGAAAGCTGTCAGCTGATAGCTGAAAGCTGGTCCCTATTTGTTTATTTTAGACCAGGTATCTTTCAGTCCCACGGTCCGGTTGAAGACAAGGTTTCCGGGCTTGCTGTCATAGTCAACACAGAAGTAGCCCAGTCTCTGGAACTGGAATTTGTCAAGCGGTCTGGCCCCGGCCAGCGAGGGCTCAACTTTGCATCCTGAAAGCACTGTAAGGGAATCAGGATTCAGGAACTCTCGAGGGTCAATATCTTTATGACCGGAAGGATCTTCATCGCTGAAAAGCCGGTCGTACAGCCTCACTTCAGCATCAGCGGCATGCCGGGCTGAAACCCAATGGAGCGTGCCTTTGACTTTCCGGTCTGTCTGCGGTCCTCCGCTGCGCGTTTCAGGATCATAGGTGCAACGAACTTCAACCACATCACCCGTGGAATTCTTTTTAACGTCCACGCATTTAACGATATAAGCTCCCTTTAGCCTGACTTCCTGACCTGGTGACAGGCGGAAGAACTTATGCGAAGGGTTCTCCATAAAGTCGTCCTGTTCAATATACAGCTCCCGCGTGAACGGCACCATGCGTTTCCCCTGGCTTTCGTCCTCAGGATTGTTTATCAGTTCCACGTCTTCGGTGACTCCTTCGGGATAGTTGGTGATGACCAGCTTAAGCGGCTTCAACACGCCGAAGACGCGCGGCGCACGCCTGTTCAGGTCCTCACGTACTGCATATTCCAGCAGTGAAACATCGTTTATAGCCTCAACCTTGGTGTAACCTATCAGGTCAACAAACCGGCGGATCGATTCCGGAGTGTAACCCCTGCGGCGCAGTCCGCATAAGGTGGGCATCCTCGGATCGTCCCAGCCGTTTACCACGCCGTCCTTCACCAGTTCAAGCAGTTTCCTCTTGCTCATTACCGTGTAGGTGAGGTTCAGCCGGTTGAACTCAATCTGACGCGGTCTGTAATCCGAATCCATCAGCTGGTCCACAAACCAGTCGTAAAGCGGTCTGTGCACCTCGAACTCGAGTGTGCAGAGCGAGTGAGTGATGCCTTCAAAATAATCGCTCTGCCCGTGGGCAAAGTCGTACATCGGGTAAACCTTCCATGTCTTTCCCGTACGGTGATGTGGTGTCTTTAAAATCCTGTAAATGATCGGATCACGCATATGCATGTTGGGCGATGCCATATCTATTTTGGCTCTTAGCACTCGGCTTCCTTCCTCAAACCCGCCCTTGTTCATTCTTAGAAAGAGATCGAGGTTTTCTTCCACACTGCGGTCGCGGAAGGGACTTATTGCTCCCGCCTGGGTAGTAGTGCCTTTCTGTTCCGAAATTGTTTCGGCACTCTGGTCATCAACATATGCCAGGCCTCTTTTAATAAGCACAACGGCAAAGTCCCACAGTTTTCCGAAATAGTCAGAGGCATAGAATTCGCGGTCTTCCCAGGTGAATCCCAGCCAGTTAATGTCCTCTTTTATTGCATCTACATACTCAACATCCTCTTTGGTGGGATTGGTATCGTCAAAACGGAGGTTGCATTTACCGCCGTATTTCTGAGCCATGCCAAAGTCGAGGCAGATTGCCTTTGCATGCCCGATATGCAGATACCCGTTCGGCTCGGGCGGAAAACGGGTGTGAATACGGCCGCCGTTCTTTCCCTCGCTGAGGTCTTTTTCAATGGCCTGTTCAATAAAATGCTGTGATTCAGGCTTTAAAATATCTTCTGACTCTTTCATCGTACTTTTTAAGGAGAAAGCACAAAAATAGTCGGAAAACAGTGACGTGGTACAGGAGGGAAGGGGATATTTTCAAATCCCCTTTCCCGGTTTCAGATATTCATTCAGGGCTGCCACATATTCGGTGAACATTTTTCTGCCCAGCGGAGTTATCCGGCACCTGGTCAGAGGGTAATTTTCCCGGAAGCTCTTTTTCACTTCGATATAACCGCCCTCTTTCAGTTTCGTTATCTGCGTGCTGAGATTACCTGCTGTCGCTTCGGTCATGTCACGGAGATAGCTGAAATCAGCCTGATCAACACTTATGAGTATTGAAATAATTGCCAGCCTCAGCTGCGAATGAAGCAACGGGTCGAGTTCCTTAAACGGCGTCATGATTGGCTTTCCTTTTAAGAAGATAACCTGGAATAAGATACCCTGCTACTATTGCTGCCGGCATACAAAGACCAGCAATGTCTGGTCCGCTGAAGTGAGCAAGAAGGGCAAAAAACCAGAAAGCCAGACCGCCTGAGATAAGCGGTTTGAATTTTAGTATAAATCCGCAGACAAACGTCGGAAATCCGGCGAGGATAAGAATATATGTTCCGTAACCCTCCATCTCTCTTGATTGGACAATAAACAAAACTATTGAGGCAATAAGAAACCCTATCCATACCCACACATATAATGAAGTAGCATAGGTAAATACCCTTTCTTTCCTCCCGGTGGTAAATCCGTAAATAAGTGAAACAAATACCCCGGGGATCACAAAAAACCAGACAAACCACGGGTTGCTGAAATCAGTGAACCTGTATAACAGGTACTCCGAAAGACTGCAAACAAGTATAAGCCATCCCCAGAACAGAAGATGAAAACTACTCTGTGCCAGATTGACTTTGGTTTTGTTGATCATTTCAGTGATGATCTTCAGGCTCTCCTGGCCCGTCATTAATTTTTCTTCATTTTCCATGGCAATTGCTAATTTTACATAAAGTTATTTATTGCTGTCTAAATATATTGCAAATATAAAGTAGTTTAAAATATAAACCAAATATTCTGACAATTATTTTTAATGTTTCTATTGCAGTGAATCATAAAGTAAAGAATAACAAGTAGATGCAATCTGAAAAATTTTGAGAAATGGGACGAATAAGAATAGAAGATATGGAGTTTTATGCTTTTCACGGCCACTACCGCGAGGAGCAGATAGTAGGAAACCACTTTCTGGTTGATGTGACCATTGACACTGATACAGTCAGGGCCGGTGAAAGTGACGATCTTAAGGATACCATTAATTATCAGAAGGCCTACCTGATTGTCAAGAAGGAGATGGAGGTCAAGTCACACCTGCTGGAGCACATAGCAAAGAGGATCCTTGACAAGCTTTACGCTGAGCTTCCAGGCATAGAAAAAGCGACAGTCAGGGTCTCAAAGATGAATCCGGTCATGGGTGGCAGGATTGGCAGGGTGAGCGTGGAGATTTCAAGATAGATAAGGTTGAGGTCAAGGTCAAGGCTGAGGTCAAGGCTGAGATCAAGGCTGAGGTCAAGGTCAAGGCTGAGGTCAAGGCTGAGATCAAGGCTGAGATCAAGGCTGAGATCAAGGCTGAGATCAAGGCTGAGGTCAAGGCTGAGGTCAAGGCTGAGGTCAAGGCTGAGGTCAAGGCTGAGATCAAGGCTTAGTTCAAGGCTGAGATCAAGGCTGAGATCAAGGCTGAGGTCAAGGCTGAGGTCAAGGCTGAGATCAAGGCTGAGATCAAGGCTGAGATCAAGGCTGAGATCAAGGTCAAGATTAAGTAAACCTCAACCTCAACATGGCCCTTACCCTTCTCGAAGAGACTTTATCAGTTTATTGAGTTCAAAAATTAAATCCTCGAACTCATTAAAAAGCCTTTCTGTGAATTTCTGCTCAAAATAACCGACTCTATTTCCATACAGTAAATGACTCTGGGTTTCATTTGCTGACCCGCGAGCTATTATGTAAAAGCTTGATTTGTCTTTTTTGGTACGCCGTCCAAAACCTTCTGCAATACAAGCTGAAACTCCGTTTGATGACTTTCGGATCTGAGATGTCAAACCGTAATCTTCAGACCTTGGCAATCCAATTGTCAGTTTTAAAATTTCAATAGACAATTGATTAGCTTTTTGCCAAACCGGCATGTCCCGAAAACTTTTATACATAATAGCCTGAGTTTAGATGCCAATTAAAAAGATTCTCTCCTCTTACCTCATTCTTAATCTTAACCTCAACCTTAATCTTAACCTCAATCTTAACCTCAATCTTAACCTTAACCTCAATCTTAACCTCTACTTCCTGGCATCCATTGCACCCAATACGAACACCAGCGGGGCATTCCAGTTAATGCATATCTCATTTGTTGAATAGCTGCACTCAGAATCGGTATATGAAGCAGCAGGAAAGGAAGACCTCCTGACAGCCGGCAAACAGTCGTTCATAACAGAAATGTTTGGTCCGCCAACCAGGAATCCCGGCATAGGCTCAGCAACTTTGTCGGCTCCTGAAGGACGGTGATGTATATTCATCGGCGCAAGATGGCCGAACCCGGTCACAAAACAATACCCGGTGGCGTTCCTCCCGAGAATATAGTCGACATCACCCTGTATTGATGGCAGGTACCCGGCATCATCGGTAAGTTTCATAGCAACAAGTTTCAGCATTGCCTGGTTGGCCACGTCAGAGTTGCTGCCCCAGGCAAAAAAGTCAAGACTCACGCGGTAGGGCGATATCTCCGATTTTCTTTTCAGCTCATCAGCATAGACTGTCAGCAGTGTCACGGCTGCATTTTTTGTTTCTCCAAACAACTGGTTATCTGTAAGGGCAAGTGAAATAATGCCGAGCATACTGACATTGTTCCATTGGGGTGTTTCCGGTTTAATGCCGCTTACATCTGTTACAGCAGAAGGATTGCCTTCTGCCAGTGCCAGTTCTGTTTGTGCCCAGAAGTGTTCTTCCTGAATATCCTGTCCTCCGTATTCGCCGGTTTTAATATCTGCAGGCTGTTTATAAATAACGGCAGGGTTTTTTTCTGCCCACTTCATTGCATTACGGGCGGCTTCCAGACAAACCGGGGAAAGATCTCTGAGCTGTTCTGAAGGATCAACGGCAAAGACCCTGGAAGCCATGGCCATCACAGCCGTAAAATCAAGAGTTGCCTGTGTGGTCTTCTGAACCACGTAGCGCGGAGTTACTGCCTGATCAGGCATTACAAACCCGCCGAAATCCTTATT